>NZ_JAAQOK010000017.1:0-86399 GCF_011683705.1 Enterobacter sp. 725m/11
TCCGTCGTCGGCAGCGTCAGATGTGTATAAGAGACAGCCCTATAAAAGCTCATTTGCATACTGGTTGAGTTCCAACCACAATAGGACATCGTCCCCGTTTACTCGCGACCCATGCAACGTCTTCATACGTACCCCGACATCCGCGCAATGTTTCGCCGACTCCTGATTGCCACCGTCACCGGCGTGCTGGCCGCGCTGGCCGTTGCGGTGTTCCGCCACAGCATGTACCTGCTGGAGTGGCTGCTTCTGAGCAATGACAGCGGCAGCCTGGTGAATGCCGCCGCGTCGCTCTCCCCCTGGAGGCGCGCGCTGACGCCCGCGTTGGGCGGGCTGGCTGCCGGGCTGTTGCTCTGGGGATGGCAGCGCCTGAACGCCCAGCGTCCCCACGCGCCGACCGATTATATGGAAGCGCTGGAGACCGGCGACGGTCAGTTTGATTACGCCGCGAGCCTCGTTAAATCTCTTGCTTCGCTGCTGGTCGTTGCCAGCGGAAGCGCCATCGGCCGCGAAGGGGCCATGATCCTGCTTGCCGCCCTCGCCGCCTCCTTTTTTGCCCGGCGCTTTACGCCCAAATCGGAATGGAAGCTTTGGATCGCCTGTGGCGCCGCCGCCGGGATTGCCAGCGCCTACCATGCTCCGTTAGCCGGAAGCCTGTTCATTGCAGAGATTCTTTTTGGCACGCTGATGCTGGCCTCGCTCGGCCCCGTGGTGATTGCGGCGGTGGTGGCGCTTCTTACGACGCAACTCCTGGCACCGAGTGCCGGTACGCTCTACGAGGTCCATCTGAGCGGCATTCTCACCGCGGCAGATTATGCCCTGCTGGTCGCGATGGGGCTGCTGGCAGGTCTCTGCGGACCGCTGCTGATGTGGCTGATGGCGTTCAGCCACGGGCTTTTCCTGCGTCTCAGGCTTTCGCCTCCGTGGCAGCTGGCGCTCGGCGGCTTGATTGTCGGGCTGCTTTCTCTTTTGACGCCGAAGGTTTGGGGGAACGGCTACAGCGTGGTTCAGGCTTTTCTGCTCGCCCCGCCGCTGCTGTCGGTGATTGCCGGCGTGTTCATCTGTAAATTGCTGGCGGTGCTGGCAAGCAGCGGTTCGGGTGCGCCGGGCGGGGTATTTACGCCTACGCTGTTTGTCGGTATGGCTACGGGGATGCTGTTCGCGCAGCTTTTCGCGCTGTGGCTGCCGGGTTCTGAGACGGCCATGTTGCTGGGGCTGGCCGGGATGGCAACGCTGCTCGCTGCGACCACGCATGCACCCATTATGTCGGCGCTGATGGTCTGTGAAATGACCGGGCAGTATTTTTTACTGCCCGGTTTACTGGTCGCCTGCGTGATAGCGTCCGTACTGTCGCGGACGTTACGCCACGACTCGATCTACGGTCAACACGCCACCGAGGGCAGAGAGATCGATGTACTGCGCTAGCTCGCGCTGCTCGGCGCGAGGCAGATAAGGCAGCTCCCCCACCAGCGGGCCAGGCAGTTTGGTGCTCAGTACGTCGATGATCTCCGCGTAGTGCGCGAGGCCTGGATTAATACGGTTTGCCACCCAGCCAGCCAGCGGCAGGCCGTCATTGGCAATCGCCTGCGCCGTCAGCAGCGCGTGGTTGATACACCCTTCCTGGATCCCCACTACCATCACTACCGGCAGCTGCTCCTGCACGACCCATTCAGACAGCGGGCGTAAATCATTCATCAGGCTGCGCCAGCCGCCCGTTCCTTCGACGACTACGTGATCGACCTGCTCACTCAGGTTCGCCAGCCCGTCGGATAACAGGGAATAATTGATCGGGCCGCTGTGCGCCACGCTGCTTTCATCTTCGCTTAACGCAATGGGATTGACCGCGTGGTAAGGCAGTTCCAGCGACGAGACGCTTTGCAGCACCAGGGCGTCTTTATTTCGCAATCCCTCTGGCGTCTCTTTACTCCCTTTTGCGACCGGTTTGTACCCAGCGACGCGTTTACCGCTTGCTGTCAGAGCCTGCAGCAATGCGCGGGATACAACGGTCTTGCCGACAGAGGTATCTGTACCAGTAACAAAGAAACGCTTAAGCATGACTCACTCCACCTCTTGGGTATGCTTCGAAAATATCAACCAGGTAAATAATTCAGTGGAGGAAGTCTACGGGATGCGTGCGCTACCCGGCTTGAGATAGCGCAATTTTTCTTACATCTGCGGAAAAGAGTTAACCCTGTAACAGGCGGATAAGCAGCGAGCCGTTGTACATGGCATCTTTGACCAGCGCCGCCCCGGCCATCGTGCCCTGGTTGGAAAACTGGGTACTTTCTACCGCAATATTTCTGCTGTAGGCAGGAAGCGACTGCTGCTGAATACAGGCCGTAATCGCCGGAAAAAGGATCTCCGCCGCCTGGCTGAGCGGTGAGCCGATCAGGATTTTTTGCGGATTGAAGAGGTTCACCATAATCGCCAGAATGCGGCCTACGTTATTACCCACCCCGGTAATAATGTCCTTCGCCAGCAGATCCCCCTGACGCGCGGCGGCGCAAAGGGAATCCACCGTTAAGGGTTGGCCGTGAAGCGAGGAGCTCATGGACTGACTGAGCCTCACCTGCGCCAGTTCGAGCACGCTTTCCACGCTGGCGATCGTCTCCAGACAGCCGTGGTTCCCGCAGTAGCAACGCTTGCCGTACGGGTCGACCTGGGTATGACCAATTTCCACCAGGCTGCTGCTCCCGGCGTGGAGAAGCCGTCCGTCGGTGATCACCCCCGCCCCGACGTTATGGTCGATGACCACCTGAATGACATCCCGCGCACCGCGCGACGCGCCAAACAGCGCTTCCGCCATCGTCCAGGCGCTGATGTCGTGCTGAATATAGACCGGCACGCCGGTATGGTTTTCCAGCACTTCGCCCAGCGGCATCTCTTTAACATCGTCGTAAAACGGCATGCGGTGAACAATACCATTTTCGGTATCAATAATGCCGGGCATGGTGATGGCAATCGCCGTTAAGCGTTCAAGCCGCTGCTGATGGCGAATAAAGAAGCGATCGATATGGGAGACAATCGCATCGAGAAGTGGTTCCTCGGCGTTGAGCGGCAGCTCAAGCCGGTCTTCCACCACCAGCTTGCTGCTCAGATCGCGCAGCGCAAGGAAGATCTCTCCGCGGCTGATGCGCAGCGAGAGGTAGTGCCAGGCTTCCGTCTCGACCACCAGGCCGACCGCCGGACGACCACGGCTGCCCGGCTCCTGAATTTCCGTCTCCTGGACCAGGTGCGCTTCCAGCATTTCGCGGACAATTTTGGTGATACTGGCAGGTGCCAGCTGTGCCAGGCGCGACAGATCGATACGCGAAACCGGACCAAGCTGATCAATCAGGCGATACACCGCGCCAGCATTGGTCTGCTTAATCTGATCAATATGCCCTGGCTGACTATCAGCAACCACCTCGTACTCCCTTATTTTCGAGCTTCGAAATAAACTGTTGGCTATGGTGAAGCACTTCCATGGGTGTCGTCAAATATTTACTTAGCCTTGTGATTTACCGCACATTTTTACCCGTTTTCCAGGGAAATATCAGACCGCGGAAGCCTGGATTAATCGCTGTTTGAAGCGCTGGGCAGCATGACTCTGTTCGCGATGTTTTGACCACACCAGCCACATCTCTGAAACGGCATCCTCCTCGGCGATAGCAACCCAGCGCATCTCGCGCAGCTGTACCCGCTTAAAGGAGGCCGGGAGTATCGATACGCCCAGCCCGGCGGCGACCAGGCCGATAATGGTCATCGCCTCTCCCACTTCCTGGGTAATGACCGGCGCCAGATCGTAGCGGCGCATCAGCCCCAGAATATCGTCATACAGGCCCGTCCCGACCTGCGGGTCAAAAAAGACAAACGGCTCTTTTGCCAGCTCCGCCAGCGAAACCGCCGGACGCGACGCCAGCGGGTGATCGTTCGGGATCATGGCCATCAGCGGTTCGCGCAGGATAACCTCCCACGCCAGCGTGTCCGGCAGCTGGGTATTACGCATCAGCCCCAGATCGAGCGCACCTTCGTTAAGCGGCGCAATCTGCTCGCGGGTATTAATTTCGCGCGTCTGAATATGCACGTCCGGAAAATGACGGCGGAAGGACGAAAGCGTCTGCGAGACGGCGCTGATAAACGGCGCGGACGATGTAAACCCGATCCGCAGCTCCCCGGCTTCCCCAAGATAGAGCCGTTCCGCCCGGGCAGCGGCGTCGTCGACCATGCTCAGAATTTGTCGGCTGTCGATCAGAAACTGCTTACCCGCTGCCGTCAGGCTCACGCTGCGGTTGGTGCGGGCCAGAAGACGCGCCCCGACCTGCTGTTCGAGGATTTGAATCTGCTGGCTTAAAGGCGGCTGAGAAATGTTCAGCCGTGCCGCCGCGCGGCCAAAATGCAGTTCCTCAGCGACGGCGACAAAGTAGCGAAGATGACGCAGCTCGATATTCATATTTTTAAAGTATCATTTGAGATTATTAATATATTAGACAGAATATTTACATTTTCCTACCCTGAACGTGTGGTCATACCCGTCACCAGAAATCACGGGGATGTTTAAGCAAGGAAACTGTGTGAGTCGTACATCTACCATTGATATCGAGCCGGCCAGAGATATTAATGATTTGCCTGTAGCATCGCAGCCGGTTAAGTTCATCAAACGTGGTACCCCCCAGTTTATGCGCGTCACGCTGGCGCTCTTTTCCGCCGGTCTGGCAACGTTTGCCCTGCTCTACTGCGTTCAGCCGATCCTGCCGGTTCTCTCCCACGAGTTTGGCGTATCGCCTGCCAGCAGCAGCGTTTCGCTTTCCATTTCAACCGGGATGCTGGCAATTGGCCTGCTTTTTACCGGCCCGCTCTCCGACGCCATTGGCCGTAAACAGGTGATGGTAACCGCCCTGATGCTGGCCTCGGTCTGTACGTTACTCTCGACAATGATGACCAGCTGGCACGGCATTTTGATGATGCGCGCGCTGATCGGGCTCTCGCTCAGCGGCGTGGCGGCAGTCGGGATGACCTATCTCAGCGAGGAGATCCACCCGAGCTTCGTTGCCTTTTCGATGGGGCTGTACATCAGCGGGAACTCGATTGGCGGCATGAGCGGGCGTCTGCTGAGCGGGGTATTCACGGACTTCTTTAGCTGGCGCATTGCGCTGGCGGTGATCGGGTGTTTTGCGCTGGCATCGGCCCTGATGTTCTGGAAAATCCTGCCAGAATCGCGCCATTTTCGCCCGACGTCTCTGCGTCCGAAAACGCTGTTTATCAACTTCCGCCTTCACTGGCGTGACAAAGGTTTACCGCGACTGTTTCTGATGGGATTCCTGCTGATGGGTTCCTTCGTGACGCTGTTTAACTATATTGGCTACCGCCTGATGCTCTCGCCGTGGCATCTGAATCAGGCCGTTGTGGGTTTGCTTTCCGTGGCCTATCTCACCGGTACGTGGAGTTCGCCGAAAGCCGGGGCGATGACGGCACGCTTTGGCCGCGGGCCGGTGATGCTGGTGTTTACCGCGGTGATGCTGCTCGGCCTGCTGCTGACGCTCTTCTCCTCCCTGTGGCTTATCTTTGCCGGGATGCTGCTCTTCTCCGCAGGGTTCTTCGCCGCTCACTCCGTCGCCAGCAGCTGGATTGGCCCGCGCGCGCGTCGCGCCAAAGGCCAGGCATCGTCGCTGTATCTGTTTAGCTATTATCTGGGCTCAAGCATCGCCGGGACGCTGGGCGGCGTGTTCTGGCATAACTACGGCTGGAACGGCGTGGGCGGATTTATCGCGCTGATGCTCTGTGCCGCACTGCTGGTGGGCGCAAGCCTTCATAAACGCCTGAGATAATCATCCTGCGGGCTGATGCCCGATCCAGATAAACGGCACCAGCTTACTGGTGCCGTTTCACGTTCAGGAATCCCAGGCCTGCTCTATCTTACTGGCTTCAAACTGTGGAGGCGGTTTTCGGAAGCGGCGCGTGAGCCAGGTCAGGTAAAGGACACCCAGTGCCGCCCAGATGAGGCCAAGCGTCAGGGACGTCGCTTCGAGGTTGATCCAGAGCACGCCGACCGTTGCGGCACCAATGAGTGGCAGCAGGAAATAGTGGAGCCGATCTTTCCACGTTTTGTTCAGCCCCTTACGCCGCCAGAAATGGTTGTACACCGAGAGATTAACAAACGTAAACGCCACCAGCGCGCCAAAGTTGATCAGCGCCGTCGCGGTCACCAGATCAAAGTACAGGGCCGACAGCGCCACTATCCCTACCATAATCACGTTCAGGGCCGGAGTGCGCCATTTCGGATGCACGTAGCCAAACACCCGCTCAGGAAAGACGTTGTCACGCCCCATCACATACAATAAGCGTGAGACGCTGGCGTGCGAGGCCAGGCCTGAAGCGAGCGTATTCACAAACGTGGTGCACAGAAACACCGACTGGAAGAGCTTGCCGCCCACGTACAGCGCAATTTCCGGCAGCGCGGCGTCCGGGTTCTTGAAGCGCGCGATCGTCGGGAAAAAGAGCTGCATGAAAAACGAGGCAACAATAAATATCAGCCCGCCATACAGTGCGGTCAAGAAAATGGCTTTGGGAATAACCCGCGCCGCATTTGGCGTCTCCTCCGAGAGCGTGGTAACAGCGTCAAAGCCGAGGAAAGAGAAGCAGACGATAGTCGCGCCGGTAATGATAGGAAGCAGGTGCGCGTTCTCGCTGATAAACGGCTGGAGCGACCAGACGGTGCCAACCCCCTCCCCCTTGTGCAGGCCATGCACTACGAGTATGACAAACACCACCATAATGGCGACCTGCACCAGCACAAACAGGGTGTTAAAGTTGGCGACCAGGTTAACGCTCTTCAGGTTCGCCAGCGTCAGGATCGTCACAAACCCCACCACCCAGACCCAGGGCGGGACTTCAGGGAACAACGCGGAAAGGTAGATCTTCGCCAGCAGCACGTTGATCATCGGCAGGAAGAGATAGTCCAGCAGCGATGACCAGCCAACCATAAATCCTAAGTGAGGGCCGATCGATTTCTGCGTGTAGGTGTAAGCAGAGCCCGCTTCCGGGAACTGTCGCACCAGTTTGCCGTAGCTGATGGCGGTAAACATGACGCCCGCCAGCGCCAGGAGATACGAGGCGGGCACGTGGCCATTGCTGATACCGGACACAATGCCGAAGGTATCAAACACGGTCATGGGAGTGAGGTAAGCCAGCCCCATCATGACCACCTGCCAGAGCTTGAGGGAACTGCGCAGCCGGGTTCTTCCGGCCATGCGCGGCGAATCAAGAGACGTGTTAGTCGCCATAAACCATCCCCCCCATGCTTACCGTGGTTTGCAATCGCGCTGACCGTAACGCAAACCTGCTTAGCAAAGGGGGAAGTTGTAAAGAACATACGCGATCGTACCAGCGCAGCGTCTCTCGCTCGCACTCACAGCAGGCGCCTGACTGGCCCCCTTCGCCCTGCGGATAGTTGAACATCTGCATCATTTCCTACCTCGTCACACAGTGTCGTTAAGAAAGTCCCTGTGCCGCCTGCGCTCCATAACGCGACTCCCGGGAGATAGCTGGCGTGCCAGCGAACGTTTCGGCCAGGCTCCGCGCAGGCCGTTTGGTGATACATATGCGATGAAACAAAGCGGCCCCTTACCGGGGCACGTCATCAGGCGTTTTTCAGCATCCACTCAATTTCTGTTTCGGTAATCAGGCGTTCAAACTGCAGTAATTCATCATTTTTGCAGGCGTGATAGACGTGGCAGAAACGTTCGCCCAGCCGCTCGCGAAGGCTATCGTTTTGCATAAATTCCCACAGCGCATCGCTCTGACGAATCGGGAACGGCAGTCCGTCCTGCTCCAGACCGTTGCCTTCCACTTCTTCCTGCAGGGGTAAATCGTTATCCAGCCCGTGTAGAATGCCGGCAAAAATCGCCGCCATCACCAGATACGGGTTCGCGTCAGCGCCCGCCACCCGGTACTCGACCCGATGGTTATGGCGATCGCCGCAGGGGATACGCAGGGCAACGGTGCGATTATTGTGTCCCCATGACGCCTGCGTCGGTACGTACATTCCCGGCTGGAAGCGGCGGTAGGAGTTGACGTTCGGCGCCAGCAGCGCCATGGACGCGGGCATCAGATCGATCATCCCGGCCAGCGCGCGTTTCAGCAGCGCGGAATCCTCGCCGCTGGCGTCTGCGAGCACGTTTTCGCCTCGGTTGTTTTGCATGCTGATGTGAATATGCATCCCGCTGCCCGCATGCTCTTCATACGGCTTTGCCATAAACGTGGCGTGCATCTTATGTTTTTCCGCCATCTGTCTGACGAGACGTTTAAGCGCCAGCGCATCATCGCAGGCGTCGAGCACGTTTTCCGTATGATGCAGGTTTATCTCAAACTGGCCCGGGGAGGCCTCAGCCACGGCCCCGTCGGCGGGGATCAGCTGCAGCTGCGCCAGTTCGTCAATGTCGTTCAGCACGTCAGCAAAGTGGTTCAGGTTATCAACCGAGTAGACCTGGCTCTGCGTGTTGCGTACGTCGGTGCCCGGCGCGCAGGGTGGCTGCAGATAGCCGTCGGCATCGCGTTTACGGTCAAGTAAATAGAACTCCAGCTCTACCGCTACCACGGGGAACAGACCGCGCTGGCGCAGCTGCTGCCAGAGTCGGTTGAGTACGTTCCGCGGCTCAACGTCAAAGGGAGCGCCATCTTCATCGACCATGGTGAGCTGCACCTGACCAATGTATTCCGGGTCGGCGGCGGACGGCGTCAGGGTACCCGGTACCGGCACGCAGATACAGTCCGGCTCGCCGAGCTCCTGCCCCAGGCCCGCCTCTTCCACGACGTTACCCAAAATGTCCATGGCGAAAACCGATGCCGGGAAATAGCAGCCTTTTTCAAGCTTGCTCAGTCCGGCAACCGGGATGCGCTTGCCGCGAAAACAGCCGTTCAGGTCGGTCAGGAGGACATCAATAAACTGGGTGTCAGGATACTTTTCTAAATAGCGCTTCACTTCCTGCGTAAAGGCGCTGCCCCGCCTCTCATCCGTGTGCTGCACAAAGTTCTCAACTTCTACGATATTGGTTTCCATGATTTACCACCGTTTTTGGGATTTGCGTTCGCTGCTCTGGACTGTCAAATATAATGTCCACCCTATCGAATCTGTATGCAAACAAATTGTTTGTCAAATGTTAAATTAAGTTTGCAAAAGGCAGATCCCGTTGCTAGATTGAGAAAATATTGAACGAAAAGGCCGTTTCACAGGCGAGAATGGCCTAAATTTAGTCCACTTTGTGAGGGCGATCATGGAAAATATAATGAACAAGCCAGTTATTGGCGTAGTGATGTGCAGAAACAGGCTTAAGGGTCATGAGACCCAGACCCTGCAAGAAAAGTACCTGAATGCCATTATTAACGCGGGGGGCTTACCGATTGCCTTACCCCATGCGCTGGCAGAGCCAGAGCTACTTACCGCTCTGCTGCCAACCCTGGACGGGATTTACCTGCCGGGCAGCCCAAGTAACGTGCAGCCGCACCTTTATGGTGAAAACGGCGATGAGCCTGACGCCGATCCCGGGCGAGATCTTCTGAGTATGGCGCTGATTGCCGCCGCGCTCGAAAGGCGCATCCCCATTTTCGCCATCTGCCGGGGGCTGCAGGAACTGGTTGTTGCGACGGGAGGAACGCTGTATCGCCGCCTGTTCGAGCAGAACGACCTGCTTGAACACCGGGAAGATCCTGAACTGCCGGTTGAGCTACAATACGCCCCTTCTCATGAAGTTCAGGTTCAGGAGGGAGGACTGCTTTCTCAATTAATACCAGGCTGTAACACATTTTGGGTAAACTCGTTACACGGGCAAGGTGCACGAACGTTAGGACCACGGCTCCGCGTGGAGGCCCGTTCGACGGACGGGCTGGTCGAAGCGGTCAGCGTTCATGACCACCCTTTTGCCCTCGGCGTGCAATGGCACCCCGAATGGAACAGCAGCGAGTACGCCCTGTCACGTATGTTGTTTGATGGTTTTATCACCGCCTGTCAAAGCCACATTGCCGAGAAGCAACGGCTTTGACCACTACCGTAAAGGAAATGCAACTATGAGCGATGACGGACTGGCGCCAGGGAAACGTCTGTCTGAGATCCGCCAGCAATTGGGTCTCTCGCAGCGGCGTGCCGCCGAACTGTCTGGGTTAACACACAGTGCCATCAGCACCATTGAGCAGGACAAAGTGAGTCCTGCCATCAGTACGCTGCAAAAGCTGCTGAAAGTCTATGGGCTGTCGCTCTCGGAATTCTTTTCGGAACCGGAAAAACCTGATGAACCGCAGGTGGTTATTAATCAGGAAGACCTTATCGAAATAGGCAGTCAGGGGGTTTCGATGAAGCTGGTTCATAACGGAAATCCGAACCGTACGCTGGCGATGATTTTTGAAACTTACCAGCCTGGAACCACGACCGGAGAGAGGATCAAACATCAGGGTGAGGAGATCGGTACGATACTGGAAGGTGAAATAGTGCTGACCATTAATGGCCAGCCTTATCACCTGGTTGCAGGGCAGAGCTATGCCATCAATACCGGCATACCGCACAGCTTCAGCAATACCTCGGCAGGCATCTGCCGCATTATCAGTGCCCACACCCCCACCACGTTCTAATTACCACTCAGTCCCGGCGTAAGTGCGCTTACGCCGGGACAAATAAAAACGATCAATGTCGGCATTCAACGGGTTAATTCCCGGGATGCCCCACGGCTTCGTATTGCCTGAAACGGCCATGCCTTTATTTATCTGATTGCGAAAGAAAGGAGTGAATATGCATTTTCAGCACCTGACTTACTGGCAGGATAAAGCAAAAAACAGCGCCATTGAGACCCGGTTATTTATTAACGGTGCTTATTGTGACGCCGCCGATAATGCCACGTTTGAAACCGTCAATCCCGCTACCCAACAGACGCTGGCGAACGTGGCCCGGGGCAAGCAGGCGGACGTGGACCGCGCGGTTCAGGCCGCACGTGAGGTATTTGAGCGCGGCGACTGGTCACAGGCGTCTCCGGCGCAGCGCAAGGCCGTGCTGAATAAGCTCGCCGATTTAATGGAGCGCCACGGCGAAGAGCTGGCCTTACTGGAAACGCTGGACACCGGTAAACCCATCCGCCACAGCCTGCGCGACGATATTCCCGGCGCGGCTCGCGCCATTCGCTGGTACGCCGAAGCGGCGGATAAAGTCTACGGTGAAGTGGCTCCTACGGGTCCGGGCGAGCTGGCGATGATCGTGCGCGAGCCGATCGGGGTTGTTGCGGCCATCGTCCCCTGGAACTTCCCGCTGCTGCTGGCCTGCTGGAAGCTGGGCCCGGCGCTGATCGCGGGCAATAGCGTGGTATTAAAACCGTCGGAGAAATCACCGCTCACCGCCCTGCGCCTGGCCGGGCTGGCGAAAGAGGCGGGCCTGCCGGACGGCGTGCTGAATGTGATAAGCGGTTACGGCCACGAAGCGGGCCAGGCGCTGGCACTGCACCCGGAGGTCGAAGTGCTGACGTTTACCGGCTCTACCCGTACCGGCAAGCAGCTGTTGAAGGACGCGGGAGAAAGCAATATGAAGCGCGTCTGGCTGGAGGCAGGCGGCAAGAGCGCCAACATTATCTTTGCCGACTGTCCGGACATGGACAAGGCCGTGAGCGCGACCGCCGCCGGGATTTTTTATAACCAGGGGCAAGTCTGTATCGCCGGTACCCGCCTGCTGCTCGAAGACAGCATCGCCGATGACTTCCTGGCAAGGCTGAAAGCGCAGGCCCACCGCTGGCAGCCGGGCGATCCGCTCGACCCGGACAGCACGATGGGCATGCTCATCGACGCTGGGCACGCCGATACCGTCCACACGTTTATTCGCGAGGGAGCCCGGAAAGGTACGCTGCTGCTGGACGGGCGGGAACAATCATGGCCTTCCGCAGTCGGTCCCACCATTTTTGTCGACATCGATCCTACCTCCCCGCTGTGCCGGGAAGAGATTTTCGGGCCGGTGCTGGTCGTCACCCGTTTTAAAACCGAAGAGGAAGCCTTAACGCTGGCCAACGACAGTGAATACGGGCTTGGCGCGGCGGTATGGACCCGCGATCTCTCCCGCGCGCACCGCATGAGCCGCCGCCTGAAAGCCGGCTCGATCTTCGTCAATAACTATAACGACGGTGACATGACCGTCCCCTTTGGCGGCTATAAGCAGAGCGGCAACGGTCGCGATAAGTCCCTGCACGCGCTGGAAAAATTTACCGAACTGAAAACCATCTGGATTGCCCTGGAGCCTCAATCATGACCGAACATACCACCAGCTACTACGCGGCCAGCGCGAATGCTTATGAACCTTTCCCGACGCTTAACGAGTCGATCAGCTGTGACGTGTGCGTGGTGGGCGGCGGCTATACCGGCCTCTCCTCCGCGCTGCATCTCGCCGAAATGGGCTACGACGTGGTGCTCCTTGAAGGGGCGCGCATCGGTTTCGGCGCCAGCGGACGCAACGGCGGCCAGCTGGTTAACTCCTACAGCCGCGATATCGACGTGATCGAGAAAAACTACGGGCCCGATGCCGCCAAAGTGCTCGGGAGCATGATGTTTGAAGGCGGGGAAATTATTCGGGAGCGTATCCAGCGCTATCAGATCCAGTGCGACTATCGTCCCGGCGGGCTGTTTGTGGCGCTAAACCATAAGCAGCTGGAGACGCTGGAGGAGCAAAAGGCCAACTGGGAACGCTACGGCAACACCCAGCTGGAGTTGCTGGACGCCAGCGCCATCCGTCGGGAAGTCGACAGCGACCGCTATACCGGCGCGCTGCTGGACCGCAGCGGGGGGCACATTCATCCGCTGAACCTGGCGATCGGCGAAGCGGACGCCATTCGCCTGAACGGTGGGCGTGTATATGAACAGTCTCCGGTGACCGCCATTCAGCACACCAGCCCGGCATTAGTAAGCACGCAGCATGGCCAGGTCACGGCCCGCTTCGTGATCGTCGCCGGGAATGCCTATCTGGGCGATAAGATAGAACCGGAGCTGGCAAAACGCAGCATGCCCTGCGGCACCCAGGTGGTGACCACCGCTCCGCTGCCGGAAGAGGTCGCCCGCACACTGATCCCCAATAACTACTGCGTGGAAGATTGTAACTACCTGCTGGATTACTACCGTCTCACCGCCGACAACCGCCTGCTGTACGGCGGTGGCGTCGTCTATGGCGCGCGCGATCCGGACGATGTCGAACGCCTGGTAATGCCAAAGCTGCTGAAAACCTTCCCTCAGCTGGCAGGCGTCAAAATCGACTACCGCTGGACGGGCAACTTCCTGCTGACCCTGTCCCGTATGCCGCAGTTTGGCCGTCTGGACAAGAACATCTATTACATGCAGGGCTACAGCGGCCACGGCGTGACCTGCACCCACCTGGCCGGACGGCTGATCTCGGAACTGTTGCGCGGTGACGCTGAGCGCTTTGATGCGTTTGCCAATCTCCCGCACTACCCCTTCCCGGGCGGTCGCAGCCTGCGGATTCCATTCACGGCGATGGGCGCGGCGTATTACAGCCTGCGCGATCGTCTTGGCGTATGATCGTTTCGACAAAAGGGTATCTGACATGAGTAACCAGGAATTTCATCAGCGCAGACTTTCTGCCACCCCGCGCGGCGTAGGCGTAATGTGTAATTTCTTTGCCCGCACGGCGGAGAATGCCACCCTCACCGACGTGGAAGGCAACGACTATATTGATTTCGCCGCCGGGATCGCGGTGCTGAATACCGGCCATCGTCATCCTGAACTGGTGGCCGCAGTGGAAAAACAGCTTCACCAGTTCACCCACACGGCCTACCAGATTGTGCCGTATGAAAGCTATGTTTCATTAGCTGAGAAACTTAACGAGCTGGCCCCGGTGCAGAGCCCGGCCAAAACGGCGTTCTTCACCACGGGCGCGGAAGCGGTGGAAAACGCCATTAAAATCGCCCGGGCCCACACCGGCAGACCGGGCGTGATTGCCTTCGGCGGAGGCTTCCACGGCCGAACCTATATGACCATGGCCTTAACCGGCAAGGTCGCGCCTTATAAGCTGGGATTTGGCCCCTTCCCGGGGTCGGTTTATCACGTGCCGTATCCCTCCGAGCTGCACGGCATCACGACGCAGGATGCCATCACGGCGATAGAACGCCTGTTCAAAGCGGATATTGAGGCGAAACAGGTGGCGGCGATTATTTTTGAACCCATTCAGGGTGAAGGCGGATTCAACGTCGCCCCGCCAGAGCTGGTGGCCGCCATCCGCCGAATCTGTGATGAGCACGGGATCGTGATGATTGCCGACGAAGTGCAGAGCGGCTTCGCCCGTACGGGTAAACTGTTTGCCATGGAACACTACGTGGACAAGCCCGACCTGATGACGATGGCGAAAAGCCTGGCAGGCGGAATGCCGCTGTCTGGCGTGGTGGGTCGCGCCGAAATCATGGACGCGCCGGCGCCCGGCGGTCTGGGGGGGACCTATGCAGGCAACCCGCTTGCGGTGGCCGCCGCGCACGCGGTGCTGAATATTATCGACAACGAGTCACTGTGCGCCCGCGCCTGCCATCTGGGGGATCGACTGAAAGCCACGCTGGAGGAGATTCAGGGCACCTTCCCTGCGCTCGTGGCGATAAGGGGAAGAGGATCGATGATTGCGGCGGAGTTTTTTGATCCCGAGAGCCGTGAGCCTTCGGCCGCCATCGCGCAGGCGATCCAGCAAAAGGCGCTCGCCCAGGGCCTGCTGTTATTGATCTGCGGCCAGTACGGCAACGTGATCCGCTTCCTTTATCCGCTGACCATTCCGGATGCCCAGTTCAACCAGGCACTGGCGATCCTGCAACAGGTTATGCGCGATAAGTCCTGAGTGCCCACCGAAAACCGTCTCCCGGCATTCCGGAGACGGTTTCAACGGAGGAGATCGGCATAGATTTCCTCCGTGTGGGAAATGTTGGGGAATTTGCTCGGTTTCATTGTATGCTCCCTGAAACACATCCCTGGCATGAGGAAATAAGAATTGCAAAAAACATCCGCCTATCAGTCACTTGTGAAAACCTTCCAGCGCCTCTCCCGCTTCTCGCATCTCTCCTCCATCGCCAGCTGGGACATGTTCACCATGATGCCGCCCGGCGGCAGCGCCGCGCGCGGTGAAGCGCTGGCAGAGATGAGCGTCCTGCAACATCAGATCCTGACCGATAAAAAAGTCGGCGACCTGTTAGCGGCCGCAGCAGGGGAAGATCTGAATGACGTCGAACAGGCCAACCTGCGTGAAATGACGCGACAGTATCAGCAGGCTACCCTGCTGCCGGAATCGCTGGTGGAAGCCAAATCTCTCGCGGGCAGCAGGTGCGAGCACGCCTGGCGTACGCAGCGTCCCGCGAACGACTGGCAGGGCTTTTCCGCCAACCTGAAAGAAGTGGTGAAACTCAGCCGTGAAGAAGCCCGCCTGCGCGCAGAAGCCAAAGGCTGTACGCCGTACGACGCGCTGCTGGATATTTTTGAACCGGACATGACCAGCGCGCGCCTGGACGTGCTGTTTGGTGATATGAAAACCTGGCTGCCGGACCTGCTGGCAAGCGCGGTGGAGAAACAGGCTCAGCGGTCGTTCGTTCCGCCGCAGGGCCCCTTCCCGACGGCAACCCAGCGCGAACTGGGTCTGGAAGCCATGAAGATGCTCGGCTTCGATTTTAACGGCGGTCGCCTCGACGTAAGTGCGCACCCGTTCTGCGGCGGCGTACCGGAAGATGTGCGCATCACCACGCGCTATGATGAGGACGAGCTGCTCAGCGCGCTGTTTGGCGTGATCCACGAAACCGGACACGCGCGCTACGAACAAAACCTGCCGCGCGCGTGGGCAGGCCAGCCTATTGCCCTGGCACGCTCAACCGCGATCCATGAATCCCAGAGCCTGTTCTTTGAGATGCAGTTGGGACGCAGCGAAGCCTTTCTTAAGCACCTCCTCCCAGCCGTTCACGCCCGCTTTGGCAGTCAGGCGGCGTTTAGCGAAGAGAACTTTATCGCCTGGAACCAGCGCGTGAAGCCAGGTTATATCCGCGTCGATGCCGACGAAGTGAGCTACCCGGCACACGTGGTGCTGCGCTATGAGATTGAGCGGGCGCTGATCAACGGCGAGATTGAGGTGGACGATATCCCCGCCCTGTGGGACGAGAAAATGCAGGCCTGGCTCGGATTATCCACCAAAGATAACTACCGCAACGGCTGTATGCAGGATATCCACTGGACCGACGGCGGTTTTGGCTACTTCCCATCCTATACGCTGGGGGCCATGTATGCCGCGCAGCTGTTCCATGCGGCCAAAACGGCGCTTCCGGGACTGCAGGCCTCCATCGCTGAGGGCGATTTTTCAGCACTCTTTGAGTGGCTGCGTCAGAACATCTGGCAGCACGGTAGCCGCTTTAGCACGTCGCAGTTAATCACCCAGGCGACGGGGGAAGATCTGAATATCCGCTACTTCCGCGAACACCTGACCTCACGCTACCTGTAATGATAAGGCCGGGGTTCTTCCCCGGCCTTGTACATATGGTTACACGCCGATACCAATCACTCACGGAAACCCCGAATTTACAGGGATATAGTTATTTCAACGGCCCCGCAGTGGGGTTAAATGAAAAACCAAATTCGAGGGTATGAACATGAAAAAAGTATTAGCTCTGGTTGTTGCCGCTGCTATGGGTCTGTCTTCTGCTGCGTTTGCTGCTGAAACCACTGCTGCACCAGCTGCTGCTGCGCCTGCTGCAACGACCACCGCGGCGCCAGCAAAAACCGTACATCACAAGAAACACCACAAAGCCGCTAAACCGGCTGCAGAGCAAAAAGCACAGGCAGCTAAAAAGCACCACAAAAAAGCCGCTAAACCAGCCGTAGAGCAGAAAGCTCAGGCTGCGAAAAAGCACCACAAGAAAGCCGCTAAACCAGCCGTAGAGCAGAAAGCCCAGGCTGCGAAAAAGCATCACAAAAAAGCAGTAAAACACGAAGCTGCTAAACCAGCTGCACAGCCAGCTGCGTAAGCGTACAAGCTTAACCGTGCCCTGCGGGGCACGTTGGTAAACCGGCGCTGAACCGGAAAAGGTTCTGCGCCGTTTTTTTTATCCGGAGGGCGTATGCTGCGACGCTATCGGTTTGAGCTGATTCTTATCCTGCTTATTTTATGCGCGCTAATCGCCAGCCGCTTTTATCTTTCCTGACTGTAGCACGCTGATTTTACTCCCACTTTAGCGCCGTCCCGTCTATAGTATTTTCATAGGGTTCACTTTTAATAATCATAATTACCCCCACCAGAGTGTGATATGCGTAAATCTGTTGTGTTGTTGCTGGGAACGTTTGGCCTTTTTTCTGGATTTTCACAGGCGGATGATGGCGGTGATAACGCCATTAGCGCGAAAGAGCTAAAGACGCTTTTTTTCGGTCATGACGATCGTACTCGCGTCACCGATCCTACCCAGGCTCCCTGGGACGCTATAGGCCAACTGGAAACCGCCAGCGGCAACCTGTGTACCGCGACGTTAATCACCCCGCAATTAGCGCTGACGGCGGGCCACTGCCTGTTGACGCCACCCAACGGTAAGCCAGACAAAGCGGTTGTCTTACGATTTGTGTCGCAAAAAGGGATCTGGCGCTATGAAATCCACGGCATTGAAGGTCGGGTTGATGCTTCTCTTGGGAAACGTCTTAAACCGGATGGAGACGGCTGGATTGTGCCGCCCGCGGCAGCCTCATGGGATTTTGGCCTGATTATTTTGCGCTACCCGCCTTCGGGCATTACGCCGCTGCCGTTATTTGACGGCGATAAAGCGGCGCTCACCGCCGCGCTGAAAGCCGCCGACCGCAAGGTAACGCAGTCAGGCTACCCGGTCGATCATCTGGATGCGCTTTACACCCACACGGACTGTATCGTGACGGGCTGGGCGCAGACCAGCGTGCTTTCCCATCAGTGCGATACGTTGCCGGGCGACAGCGGTTCACCGCTGATGCTGAAAACCGATAACGGCTGGCAGTTGATTGGGGTTCAAAGCTCCGCCCCGGCGGCGAAAGACCGCTGGCGAGCCGATAACCGGGCCTTATCCGTCACCGGTTTTCGCGATAAGCTGGAAGCGCTGGCTAAAGAGTAAGCCAGCGCGGCTGTCTGTGAATCAGCGTTACCGATTCATCAGGCGAGTTTTATCATGATCATGCCCGCCAGCAGCAAGATCAGCCCTATCCAGCCTTTATTATTTAAACGCTGCCCGAAAAGCACCCACCCTGCGGCCAGGGTGGCGGCGATACCAAAACCGCCCCACAGCGCATAGGCCACGGACAGATCGATACCTTTGACCGCCTGTGACAGGGCGCTAAATGCCCCCAGCACTGCGGCAATCGACATCAGGCCATAAACCTTACGGCGAAAACCGTCAGAGAATTTCAGCAGAACGTTCGCCAGAATTTCCAGCACGATGGCGAAGCCCAGCCAGGCCGCATGAACCCATTCAAACTGTTGCATGGTTCTGCTCCTTCTGCTGTTTTGTCGGTTTACGGGTACCTGATTTAATCAGCACGATACCCGCGACCAGCGTCGTTAACCCGGCGACCTTCATTGTTGTTAATGTTTCGTCGAATATCAGAACGCTGAACAGCGTAATCAATAAAATACCGATCCCTTCCCACAGCGCATAGGCCACACCCAGCGCAATTTTCTTCACCGCAAATGAGAGGAAAATATAGGAAAGGGATATCATCACCAGCATTAAAATAAAACCGGTATTGCCCTCGCTGACGCTTGCCCATTTCATTGACAGCGTGCCGGTAATTTCAGCGAGGATAGCCAGGGCTAATAAGATCCAGTAAAACATGTTTTTCTCCTGCTTGAGAATATAATCCATCGTGGCCCGCTGCATGCAGCAAACCAAAAAAATATGAAATTAAATCAGATAGCTAAGCGCGTAGCGCCAGCTCAGGCAGAAGAGGTGACTATAGTGCGGTGCGCCAGTGTTGCTCACCAGCAATCAGGCAGAAGGAGGTAGAAAATAGAGCAGCGTTGTTTGAAGAATAGGTCCTGAACAAATTGTCCATAAAATTACAATTATCCGCGTTGTTGCTTCTCGTCTTTGCGGATGAAAATTGTCCTCGGTAGTTGAACACGCCAAATTTGTACCATAACTGAAGATTTTACTCAAAGTCTTTTCAATTCTTTACCCATCCCGTTTGATTTTGGTTAGTTTATTGCAGGACGTTTACCCTCTATTATAAATAAAAAGCATTTTTTGGAGTCACCATGGCTAAACCCATTATTACCCTCAACGGGTTAAAAATTGTCATCATGCTGGGCATGCTGGTGATCATACTCACGGGCGTTCGTTTTGCCGCCGACATCATTGTGCCCTTTATTCTGGCCCTGTTTGTTGCGGTGATCCTTAACCCACTGGTCCGGCGCATGACGCGGCTGCGCATCCCGCGCGTGCTGGCAATTACCCTGCTAATTAGCGTCATTATTTTCGCCATGGTGTTACTGGTTGCGTATCTAGGTACCTCGCTGAACGAACTGGCGCGAACGCTGCCGAAATACCGTTCCTCGCTGGCGATACCGCTGCTGCAGCTTGAGCCCTGGCTTCAGCGCGCGGGAATAGAAGTCTCGGTTGAGGAGCTTCTTAAATATATCGACCCTAATGCGGCCATGACCATCGTCACAGGCCTGCTGACGCAGCTTTCCAATGCCATGACCTCCATTTTCCTGCTGTTTTTAACGGTGGTGTTCATGCTGCTGGAGGTGCCACAGCTGCCCGCAAAGTTACAGCAAATCATGGTTCGTCCGGTTGAAGGAATGGGCGCTATTCAGCGCGCGCTGGACAGCGTTTCACGCTATCTGGTACTGAAAACCGTCATCAGCCTGGTCACCGGGGTGGTGGTCTGGGGAATGCTGGTGGCGCTGGACGTCCGCTTTGCGTTCGTCTGGGGGTTACTGGCATTTGCGCTCAACTACATTCCTAACATCGGCTCCGTGCTGGCGGCAATCCCCCCTATTCTTCAGGTGCTGGTGTTCAGCGGACTTTATGATGCGCTGATTCTGCTGGCCGGCTATCTGGCGATTAACCTGGTATTCGGGAATATTCTTGAACCACGAATGATGGGGCGTGGGCTGGGGCTTTCGACGCTGGTCGTCTTTTTGTCCCTGATTTTCTGGGGCTGGCTGCTCGGTCCCGTAGGCATGCTGCTCTCCGTTCCGCTGACCATCATCGTGAAGATTGGCCTGGAACAGACGGCGGGCGGGCAAAGCATCGCCGTGCTGCTGAGCGATATGAGCCATCAATAGCCGTCATTCCGCCATCGACATGAGGGGCTTGCTTGCCCTTCCTCCTTCACGGTAAGCCCTGAGCGCCCTCTGCCAGTCCGTCAGAGGGTACACCGTTCCGGGGCTGTATTCACTGGCGCGCATCCGGGGCCAGATTTGATCGAACGCCGCGCGCCACGCCTCTGCGCTGAGCCCATCCAGATAGTTACGAATATGGAACCACGCCACGCGCGGCAGGGGCCGCTGCTGGCGGAAGGTCTGCCCGGAGAGCAGCCCGTAGCAGACAAATATGCCCTGCTCCGGCAGCACGCTCAGGATCGCTTCCGCCAGCGCCCCGCCGGTTGCATCGTAAACGACGTCGGCACGCGCGGCAACGGAGAGAATCCGCTGCATGTCATGCTGTGCGACAGGAACGATCCCCATCGCCGCCAGCCGTTCAGCGTGAACGGGCGAACGATGAATACCGTACACCGCCTCTGCCCCCGCCAGACGCGCCCACTGCCCGAGCAGAATGGCGCAATCCGAACCGGCGGCCGTGAGCAGCACCCGCTTTCCCCGCGGTGGATAGTGGCTCAACATCATCTGCGCCGCCAGCGGGTTGATATAGGCCCGCGCGGCCAGGCGTGAATCGACATCATCAGGCACGGGGATCGCATACTCTGCCGGGCAATCCGCATAGCGCTGCCAGGTGCCCTGCCCGCGCAGCGGCAGAACGCGTTTACCCGGCAGATGCGCAAAAGACGCGGGCGCCTGAATGACAACGCCGACGCCTTCATACCCCGCGACGGCGGGCAGCGGGGTTCTGTGACGGTAAGCGCCGGTAATGGGAATGAGATCGGACGCGTTCACCGGCGCATACAGCATTTGCACACGGAGGTATCCCGGCGCAAGCGCGCCCGGCGGCGCAGTTTCAGGTTGCAGAACAGATTCTGGCTCGCCAAAACGGCGATACCAGAGGGCCAGATTTTCCATTACGATCTCACGGCTGACGGCGGAATACTTAATCGCGCCAGCCCATTGCCGGTGCGACATGTTTGAGAATGGACTCAATCACGTGCGCATTGTAATCCACACCGAGCTGGTTCGGTACGGTCAGTAATAACGTATCAGCCTCGGCAATCGCCTCGTCCTTCTTCAGCTGTTCAATCAGCCTGTCAGGCTCCGCGGCATAGCTGCGCCCGAAGATCGCGCGCGTTTTTTCATCAAGATACCCCACGCTATCGCTGTCGTTGCGGCTGGCGCCGAAGTACATCCGGTCGCGGTCGTCCATCAGGGCAAAAATACTGCGGCTGACCGAGACGCGCGGCTCGCGCGCATGCCCTGCCTCTTTCCACGCCTGACGATAGGCGCGGATCTGTTTTGCCTGCTGAATATGGAACGGTTCGCCGGTTTCGTCGTCTTTCAGGGTTGAGCTTTGCAGGTTCATGCCGAGCTTAGCGGCCCATACCGCCGTCGCATTTGAACCGGCGCCCCACCAGATACGCTCCCGCAGCCCTTCAGAATACGGTTCCAGGCGCAGCAGCCCAGGCGGATTGGGGAACATCGGCTGTGGATTCGGCTTTGCAAACCCTTCGCCGCGCAGCACCTCAAGCAGCACCTCGGTATGACGGCGCGCCATGTCCGCTTCGTTTTCCCCTTCCTGCGGGACATAGCCGAAATGACGCCAGCCATCAATGACCTGCTCCGGAGAGCCGCGGCTGATGCCAAGCTGCAAACGGCCGCCGGAAATCAGGTCCGCCGCGCCCGCATCCTCGGCCATATACATCGGGTTTTCATAGCGCATATCAATCACGCCCGTACCGATTTCAATGGTTTTCGTTTTCGCGCCTATTGCCGCCAGCAGAGGGAACGGCGAGCTAAGCTGACGGGCGAAGTGGTGCACGCGGAAATAGGCGCCGTCCGCCCCCAGCTCTTCAGCGGCCACGGCCAGGTCGATGGACTGCAGCAGCGTGTCTGCCGCCGAGCGCGTGCCGGACTGCGGAGAAGGCGTCCAGTGACCAAACGATAAAAACCCGATCTTTTTCATAACCCTGTGTCCTGATAATGCGTTGCGTTCTGTCCACTTTACGCATTACCCGGTAAGAATAAATGCCGTTTATTTAACGGAAAGCATCAAATAAATTGACGGAATAGAGGGGTTCGTCATTCCGCTCCATAATGGATATAATATTCCCCACTTTTTTCATGGCAGGTAAAACCGGCAATGGCTCTGATCCCTAAAAACTACGCGCGACTGGAAAGCGGCTATCGCGAGAAAGCATTAAAAATCTATCCGTGGGTCTGCGGACGCTGCTCGCGGGAGTTCGTCTATTCCAACCTGCGTGAATTGACGGTTCACCATATCGATCATGACCATACTAACAACCCGGAAGATGGCAGCAACTGGGAGCTGTTGTGCCTGTTTTGCCACGATCACGAGCATTCGAAATACACCGAAGCGGATCAGTACGGCACCACCGTGGTCGCCGGTGAAGACGCGCAAAAAGACGTGGGTGTCGCCACGTTTAACCCGTTTGCCGATTTAAAAGCGATGATGGATAAGAAGAAATAATCTTCTCGTCCGCTCGTGCTCCGCGATTTTAAAATGTCCAGGTGATAGCGGCGGTTGCAGACCCCTCATTGCGCCGCATCACTATTGGGCTTTCATTCGCATGGTCGCCAAGCCAGGTATAGTCCGCGCTCAGGACCGTTCCCCAGTGAGCATCGAACTGATGGCTCCAGGTCAGGCTGGTGTCGACGCCATAAAATCCCCCCGGCGCTGAATAGCGGCGATAGCCGGTGCGGCGGCTCTGCTGCTCGCTGACCCCATACCAGGTATTCAGATAACGGCTGTCGCCAAACAGAGCCGCAGACTGAAGGGCGATCGTGTCCTCGCTGTTTTGTAGGGGAATCAACGTAACGGACGCCTGATAACTTACGCCCTGGCTGTCCGTTAACGGTAGCGTCGCCTTACCCTCAACGCTTAGCCAGGACGCAGCCTGCCAGCCGACGGCCAGGCCGGTATTCAGGGTGGCATCAATGTCCCCCATCCCTTTCAGATTGTTTGCGCCCTCACGCCAGCCAGAATTTTTCTCTGCCCTCCCGAGGTCGTAACCCAGCGTATGTTCCAGGTACCAACCGCTGTCGTTTTGCAGGTCATATCCCACTCCTTTTTGTGCATCAATAAAGAAAGCACCCTTGCGCCCCTGCAGCACAGGAACCACCTGCCACACCTGCTTGTCTGAGCCTGAATAACGGGGGGCATAGTGACCGCCCAGCCCGACGGTTAAAGAGCCGGAAGCGGCGTCATCATCCGCCTGCACACCTGAGGCAACGGTCATCAGAAGCGGAACGGTCATATACAGGCCTTTTTTTATCGCTATCATACTGTTCTCCACGCAGACGCTGGCGTCTGCTGATTCAGGGTCTGCCACACAATGTTGGCGCAGTATGGTTTGGCTAAATCAATGAATCGTCGGGATAGTGTTAAGAAACGGTCAAGGTGAACGGATGTTGTCCAGAAGAGTGCTGATTATTGAAGATGACGCCGATGCGGCTGGCGTGCTTGAAGCTTATTTACGTCGTGAAAATTACGATGTCACCATTACCGGAGACGGTCTTTCCGGGCTGGATATGGCGCAGCGGTGGAAACCCGACCTCATCCTGCTGGACGTGATGCTGCCCGGGCTTAACGGCACCGAAGTGCTGGCCGGACTGCGTCGTAAAAGCGATGTACCGGTGATCATGGTCACCGCCATGGGCGACACCCCCGATCGCATTGGTGCCCTGCGGTACGGTGCCGATGATTATGTTGTGAAACCCTATCATCCGGGAGAAGTCGTGGCTCGCGTACAGGCGGTGCTGCGACGCAGCAGTAAAAAAGAGACAGACGACGAGATCCTTCGCTGGCAAACGCTGGAGGTGGATGTGGCCGCCATTGTGGCGAGCGTGGATAACGGCGGCGACGCGCCCGTGATGCTCGATCTTACGCCAACGGAATTCTCGCTTCTGGCAACGCTGCTGCGCTCTCCCGCACGTCCCTTTTCCCGTCAGTACCTGCTGGAACACTGTCTGCCGGAAAGCGAGGCGCTGGAGCGCGTGGTGGACACCCATATTTATAACCTGCGTAAAAAACTCGAAGCGGCGGGTATTTCCGGCGTGTTGATTAACGTTCGCGGCGTGGGATACAGGTTCAGACAACCATGATAAAAAACCGGCACTCCTCTCTCTGGCGCTGGATTTGCGCGCGTATCCTGGCACTGGCCATCGGCAGCGTGATCGTCATTGCCACCTGCATGTGGCTACGTTATGCGGTACAGAACTACTGGATAATGGGCAGAATGCCAGCGGCGGTCCGGCAGGAATTCCTGACGCTCAGCCAGAACCCACAGGCCGATCCGGCCCGCTTCCACAGCATTGTGGATACCTGGTGGGGGCTGAGTTATTCCACGCCATCCATCGCCTCTGCGGACTGGGTTACGGTGGCCCTGCTGGTGCTGGTGATGATCCCGTTTATTGTGGTAATGGGGTTAAAACACGCCCGACCGCTGGCGCTGCAGTTCAGCCGTCTTCGCGATGCCGCCAAAGATGTCGCCGACGGGCAGTTTGGCCGTCAGGCTGAACTGGTCAAGGATGCGCCAGCGGAAATGGTCAGCTTTGCAAACGACTTTAACTCCATGACGGGGCAACTCGCCCGCTATGAAAAAGAGCTCCGCGCCTCGCACGTCGCGATGGCGCACGAGCTGCGTTCGCCCCTGACGGCCGCCATTGGTCGTCTGCAGGGCATGTTGGACGGTGTGTTTGATGCCAGCCCGATGCAGCTGGAAATGGTGATGAAACAGCTTCAGCATCTTAATCGCCTGACCGATGAGCTTCACCTTCTCTCGTTAGCGGACGCGGGAAATCTGGTGCTGGAAGAGCAGGCCTTTTCTCTGGATGAGCTTATTCAGGAGCGGGCGGCCTGGATCATGCCGCAGGCCGAAGCGCATCATTTTACGATTACGCTGCGTAACCCGCGTACGTGCCCGTTCAGAGGCGATGCGTTCCGCATGGGGCAGGTATGTACTATCCTTATGGAAAATGCACTACGCTACGGGCGCGAAGGCGGCCATCTTGAGGTGGCGCTGCACTACGCCAGCGGGCATTACGCCATTGAATTTCACGATGACGGACCGGGCGTATCCCCCCAGTTCTTACCGGACATGTTTAAGCGCTTTAGCCGTGAGGAGCAGTCCCGCGCGCGGCATTCCGGCGGCAGCGGCCTCGGTTTGTCTATCGCCCGGGCGATTTGTCAGGCACATGGGGGCACGATCGAGGCCTCATTACCGGAAACGGGCGGCCTTGCTGTGCGTATTTTGTTACCCTGGCAGCCGTCCGGTAATGAAAATATCCACTCTTGATAAACCCTTGACAGAACATCGAATCTTTCTCGACGTAGCGCGCATTTAATAACGCCCTCATCTTTATGGAGCGGCGTTATGTCAGACGAATTTGTTCTCTCCCTCCGCCACTGCCTGCACCATCTGTACGGCGTGGCGCGCACTCTTCCCTGGGTTAATTTTCTCCCTCTGGTCCTGCTCGCGCTGGTGATTTTTCCGCTCACCGGCTGCGGTGACAAACAGGAAAATAAGTCTGCCCCAGTGCGTAAGGTGCGCTACGTCGTCGTACGTACAGCCCAAACCCTCCCCGCGCTGGAAAGGACCGGTGAGATCCATGCCCGCGATGAAACGACGCTGAGCTTTCAAACCGGGGGGCGAATACTGACGCGCAGCGTTGATATTGGCGATCGGGTTAATGCCGGACAGCTGCTGGCCACACTTGAAAATACCACCGGACAAAATCAGCTCGACAGCGCAACGGCCGACTATGAAGGGGCCACAGCCTCAGCGCAGGTTGCCGCGCTTAACGTCAGCCGAATGCAAAAGCTCATGCCGACGGGCGCAATAGCCCGCACGCAACTCGACAGCGCCCGCGCGGACTGGCTTGTCGCCCGCGCGCGATTAAAAAGCAGCGAGGCCGCGTGGCGTAACGCCCGCGAAAGCCTTGGCTGGACGCGCCTTATCGCTCCACAAACCGGCACGATCACCGAGGTGAGCGCCTCTGCGGGCCAGGTTGTCAGCGCGGGACAGACGGTGCTTACGCTGGCAACCGGCGAAGCCCGCGACGTAGCGTTTGATATCGCCACGCCCGATGCGATACCGCCGCTGGATAAGGCGGAATTGCGGGTTTCCCTGCTCAGCGACCCATCGGTACAGGCATCTGCCGTGCTGCGGGATATCACCCCGCAGGCCGATCCTCAGACCCGCACCTGGCGCGTCAGAGCCACCCTGATAAACCCGCCAGCGGCGATAGCGCTGGGTGCCAGCGTCACCGTCACCCTGCCCTCGACTGGCCCGCGAGGTTACGTCATTCCCGCATCGGCGCTGAGCCGAACAGGAGATAGACCGGCGGTGTTCGTGATTAACCCGCATTCGCAGGCGCAGCTGCGCGCGGTGGTGCCTGCCTGCTATACGGCCTCCTCGGTGATTATCGCCTCCGGCCTTGAGCCAGGCGACCGGGTGATTACGGCTGGCGTGAGCAAACTCCGTTCCGGAGAGCCGGTGGTACCCGGGGAGGTTCAGCCATGAACACGAAACCGGAAGCCAAATTTAACCTGTCCGCATGGGCGCTTAACCATCAGCAGATGGTCAGTTTCTTCATGCTGCTGATCGTGGCGATGGGCGTGTTCTGCTATGAAAAACTGCCGCGTAATGAAGATCCGGTTTTTACCATTAAAACGGCGGTCGTCTCCGCGCAGTGGCCGGGCGCGTCCGTAACGGACACCACCCGTCTGCTGACCGATACGCTTGAAAAAAAGCTGCAGGAAACGCCCTGGCTTGATTATCTCGAAAGTGAAACCCGTGCCGGGAGCACGGTTATCCATGTGAATCTCCGTGACAATACCCCACCGCAAAAGGTGCAGGACATTTGGTATCAGATCCGCAAAAAAATGCAGGACATCGCGCCGTCTTTACCGGAAGGCGTTCAGGGCCCGGCCGTGAACGACGAATTTGACGATACGTTCGGCACGATTTACGGCTTTATTCCCGACGGCTACACCTTACGGGAAGTGCGGGATCGCGTTGAGACAATACGTCGTGAGCTCGCCTCCTTGCCAGATATCGGCAAAACCACCCTGCTGGGCGAACATCAGGATCAGATGGTTCTCGCCTTTTCTCCGGCCCGTCTGGCGGGTATGGGACTGGATATTCAGGCGGTCGCCGATGCGCTGCGGGCGCAAAACGCGGTTGTCCCAGCTGGCGTTATGCGTACCGGGCAGGAGAACATCGCGATCAAGGTCAGCGGGGCGCTCACGTCCGAAGAGAGTTTACGCGCCGTCACGCTGCACATTAACAATCGCTATATTCCGCTGACCGATATCGCCACCGTCACCCGGGAAGCCGCCGAGCCGCCGGCCCCCGCGTACCGGGTAAACGGCAAACCGGCCATCGGGCTGGCGGTGTCAATGGCGCCAACGGGCAACATGCTGCGTTTTGGCGCCGCGCTGAACGCCAGAATGACAGTCCTCAGCGCCGGGCTGCCGCACGGTATTGAGATGGTGAAAGTTGCCGATCAGTCGGCGGTGGTCAGTGACGCGGTAAGTGGTTTTGTCCGGGTGCTTATTGAAGCTGTTGTTATCGTGCTGGCGGTTTCATTTGTCTCGCTGGGTTTGCGGGCGGGGCTGGTGGTGGCTGCGGCCATTCCGCTGGTGCTCGCCATGACGTTTGCCGGCATGATGCTCGCCGGCATCGGGCTTCAGCGTATCTCGCTTGGGGCGCTGATCATTGCGCTGGGTCTGCTGGTGGATGACGCCATGATCGCCGTCGAAACGATGGTCTCCCGACTGGAAGCCGGGGATTCCCGTCGGCATGCGGCCACCCATGCATTCAAAACGACGGCCTTCCCGATGCTCTCCGGAACCCTGGTGATGATTGCCGGGTTTATTCCCGTTGGTTTTGCGGCCTCCAGCGCCGGTGAATATTGTTTTTCCCTGTTTGCGGTAGTGCTGATTGCCCTGCTCTGCTCCTGGGTTGTCGCGATCCTGTTTTCGCCGCTGACGGGCACGTGGCTGCTGCCGGAGAAGGTCAGACATCGCGCGGCAGGCCCTGGGAGGATCGCGCGCGGGTACGGGCGGCTTTTAGGGCTGGCGCTACGCCACCGGCTCGCCACCGTGCTGATTGCGCTTTCCGCGCTGGGGCTGTCCGTGTACGGCACGACGTTTATGCAGGGTGAGTTCTTCCCCGCGTCGGACCGGCCTGAGCTGCTGGTCAGCCTGACGCTTCCGGCCAACGCGTCGCAGCCCGAAACGTTAAGAGAGGTGGAAAAGCTGGAACACGCGCTGGCCGGCAACAGCAATATCGAGCGCTACTCGACGTACGTCGGGTCAGGAGCCATCCGTTTTTACCTGCCGATGGACGTGCTGCTGGAAAATGAAAACATCGCCCAGATTGTGGTGGTGGCGAAGGATCTTCAGGCGCGGGATCGTCTGCATGGGCAGTTGAACAGGCTGCTGGCGGCGCAGTTTAGCGACATCATCACGCGCGTGTCGCCCCTGGAGCTTGGGCCGCCCGTCGGCTGGCCAATCAAATACCGGGTGAGCGGGCCTGATTATCTGCAGGTCCGGGCGCTTGCGAACCGTCTGGCCGACGCGATTGGCCAATTGCCGCTGTCGCGCGAGGTTAACCAGACGGCCGGAGAGCCGGAGAGGATCATTACTCTGAAGGTGAATCAGACGGCGGCCAGGGCGGCAGGAATATCGTCAGAAGCTCTCGCCCGCACCTTGAATACCCTCTGGTCCGGCAGCGTTGTCACCTCGGTCAGGGATAACGATCGCCTTGTCGACGTGGTGCTACGGGCCACGGACAATGAACGTCACAGCACCGCCCCCCTCTCCTCGCTGACCGTTCAGGGGAATGACGGTAAAAAAATTCCGCTCAGCGCCGTCGCGACGCTGGTCTGGAGCGTGGACGATCCGGTCATCTGGCGTCGACAGCGGTTGCCTTTTATTACGGTGCAAACTGACCTCGCGCCGGGGCTGAGGGCCGAAGCGGTATCGGCGGCGCTGCGTCCGGCGATCGACACGCTGCGCGCGGAGCTGCCAGCCGGTTACAGCATAGAAGAAGGCGGCGCGGTTGCCGAATCAGATAAGGGGAACAGCTCCGTTTTTAGCGTTCTTCCGGTGACGCTTGTCATCATGTTGATGCTGCTGATGCTTCAGTTGCGCCGATATTCCCGGATGCTGCTGGCGCTTCTGATGGCCCCGTTTGGTTTACCGGGGATTGTGCTGGCTATGCTGCCCGGCGGCACGCCGATGGGATTTGTCGCGCTGCTGGGCGTCATCGCCCTGGCGGGGATGATCGTGCGTAACGCGGTGATACTGATTAGCGAGGTAGACAGTAATCTTGCTCAGGGGATGGCAAACGATGCCGCGATTGTGGCGGCCGCGGAGCATCGGGCCAGACCCATCTGTCTGACCGCCTGCGCCGCCATTCTGGGCATGATCCCGATCTCTCATCAGGTATTCTGGGGGCCAATGGCCTATGCGATTATCGGCGGGCTGCTGGTCGCGACGCTGGTAACGCTGACCGTATTACCCGCGTCGTTTAGCCTGCTGTTACAGTGGGGGGACTCAGCGCAAAGCCGCAGAAGAAAGGTGAGCTGAGGCTCAATCGTTCCCCGGCAGATTACACAGCAGTCAGCGCAAAACGGTTCCTCAGGATCCGGGGGATCTCATCCTCCGTCAGCTGCGGCTAAACTGTGCAAACGAACCCACGCCTCGCCTGCTGAATGCCATGGAACAGATTAGCGCGCGGTGTCATGAACTGGCGGCTCTTCTCCGGGGGCGGTTTTACACTAAACTTTCCAGCCACTCGGTAAAGGCCCGCACCTTGCGGGAGAGATGGCGGTGTGGATAGAGAAGCGACAATTTACGATCCGGGGAGCGATGCTCCGGTAACACTTCAACCAGTTGGCCGCGGTCAATATAGGGCTGCAGAAAAAGATTCATCCCCTGTATTAACCCTAACCCGGCCAGGCCCGCCGCGATGTAGGCTTCGGAGTTATCCACGACCAGCTTGCCGGGCAGCGTTATTTCCGCAATGCCTTCTGGCGTAGTAAACGTCCAGGGTTGAATTTTTCTGCTGTTGTTATTAATCCAGTTGATGGCCTGATGTTTGTATAAATCATCCAGCGTTTCTGGCGTACCGTGTTTTGCCAGCCAGGCCGGGCTGGCACAGGTCGTGATTTTTATGTTCCCGATTTTGCGCGCGACATAGTCACCATCGTCCAGCTCCCCCACTCGCAGCACGCAGTCCAGGCCATCGCGCAGCATATCCCGACGGCGGTCAGAGCTGCTCAGTATGATGTCGATCTCAGGATGCTGCCGATAAAAATCCGGCAGGTTGGGTATGACCCTCAGCGCCGCAAAAGCGATGGGCATATCCACCCGCAACTGACCGTGTATTGCCCGGCCAGTGCCAAACGACTCCAGTAAATCGTCCGCCTGCGCCAGCAGGGGTTTACTTCGGCGATAAAACGCCTCTCCGTCCGGCGTCAGGCTAATCCGCCGCGTTGTTCTCTGCAGCAAACGCGTGCCGCTGTGCTGCTCCAGATGCTGTAACGCTTTGGTGACCGCCGGACGGTGGATCTGCAGATTTTCCGCCGCCTGGGTCAGGCTGCCCGACTCGACAATTTCAATGAAAACTCTAATCGATTCAAAGAGATTTAGTTGCATTGGTTGTCTCTTTTGCCGTCACAGGAATGTCAGGATTGTTACTTATTTTATAACAGTGATGAATCTTTTTGGCTATTTTTCCTAACAATCTTCCGCCCTACACTCTCCTCCATTCAAACGTGAGGAATGTTCTGCTATGAAAAATAACCGTATCTGTCAGATCCTGGGGATCGAAAAGCCTGTTATTCAGGGACCGTTATCCTGGCTTACTGATGCCCGTTTAGTGGCCGCGGTCAGCAATGCAGGAGGACTCGGCGTGCTCGGCCCCAACGCAGGGTTAACCGCCGATACCGCGGTCTCCACGCCGGAAGAAACCGCCGAAAAAATGCGGGAAGAAATTCGCAAAACCAAACGGCTGACCGAAAACCCCTTCGGCGTGAACCTGATCCCCACCGCCGTTAATGACGTCTGGACCGGGCCAATTCTTAAGGTGATAAAAGAGGAAGGCGTCAGGGCCGTGGTGTATACGGGCTATGGTGAAGGCAGCATTATTCCTGCGCTGTTCAATGAGTTAAAAGAGGCGGGTATCGCCATTATCTACCGCGACATCAATCCCACGCCGGAGAACACCCTTCTGGCTGAAGAAATGGGGGCAGACATTATCGTCGCCACCGGTTTTGACGAGGGCGGGACGCTACCCGCAACGGCGCTGGGTACCTTTTCCATCGTGCCGCTGATTGCCGATGCCGTGAAGCATGTTCCGGTGATGGCGGCGGGCGGTATTACCGATCGCCGCACCGCCAGAGCGGCGCATGCGTTAGGTGCGGAAGGCGTGTTTGCCGGTTCGGTCTTTATCAGTACCGTAGAAAGCCGCGTGCCGCAGGAGGTCAAAGAGAAAATTGTTGCCGCCAACGGCCTGGACCTGCTGCTTTTCCGCACCGTCCCTCACTACTATCGTTCTCTCCCCGGCAAGCTGGCGGAAAAACTGGCGGCGATGGATAAAGCTGGCGCAAGCAATGAAGCGCTGGGCAAGGCGATGGGAGGATTGCGGGGCCTGCGCCTGGGCATGCTGGAAGATAACACCGATGAAGGTTATATCTCGCTCGGCACGGGGATAGGAAGTATCCGCAGCGTGAGAAGCGTGGCTGAGGTTGTCGATACATTAACGGTTGAGTAAGCCCTTAACCCTGATGCTATGGACGCTGCACAGGAGCGGCGTCCGTAAACCGTCTTCGGCTCTTTGTCACACATAGCCGCTTTTCATCTCGCTACCGGCAAATCCGCGTACCGCGTCGTATAGGCCGGTGACAGCATCTCCCGCTTCATCGCCCAGGCTTTCTCAATCCCCTGCCCGGCAAACCATATTTTCCCTTTGCCGGAATGATTTAAGCTGTCGATGGTTTCCATCAGCGCGGCGCTGTTGGCGCTCGGTCGGTTATCGTCAAACAAATTCAGCTGGGCAACGCCGCTGCTGAAAAAGTCTGCCAGCATCACCCCCGCTTTCATATAGCGATATCCGTCAAGCCAGATACGCCCCAGCGCCTCCGTGGCGGCACGGATGATATCGCGCGAATCATTGGTGGGCGTCATCAGGGTGACGGAAGCCTGATTGCCGTAATAAATTTCGTTGTCGGCATGCGGGCTGGTGCGCACAAACACGCTGATAAAGCGGCAATACTGATGCTCGCCACGCAGTTTTTCCGCAGCACGTTCTGCATAGGCGCAAATGGCCTGATGCATCTCCTCGTACTGCGTAATACGGTGTCCAAACGAACGACTACAGATAATTTGCTGCTTCGTGGGAGTAAACTCTTCCAGATCGAGGCAGGGCTCACCTCGAAGCTCGCGCGCCGTGCGCTCCATTACCACGTTAAAATGTTTGCGGATGACCCAGGATGACGCTTCCGCCAGCTCCAGTGCCGTGGTTATCCCCATCGCGTTAAGCTTTTTCGTGATACGTCGTCCTACGCCCCACACCTCCTCCACCGGAACCTTTGCCAGCAGCTTACGCTGCCGTCCACGATCCGAGAGATCGACCACGCCACCGGTGGCTGACCACCGCTTCGCCGCATAGTTGGCCAGCTTCGCCAGCGTTTTAGTCGGCGCAATCCCGACGCCCACGCTTAAGCCTGTGTTTTTAAAGACCTGCGTACGCATCTGATGACCGAATGCTTCCAGCGAGATGCAGTTGCTGACACCCGAAACGTTCACAAATGCTTCATCGATGGAGTAGATCTCAATGGCCGGCGCGAGATCGGTCAGCGTCTGCATCACCCGGCTGCTGAGATCGGCATACAGCGCATAGTTGGAGCTAAAGACGTAAACCCGCGACGGATACCCCTTCTCTTTGAATTTAAAATAGGGCTCCCCCATTTTTATGCCGAACTGCTTTGCCTCCCGCGACAGCGAAATAATACAGCCGTCGTTATTGGACACCACCACGATGGGCTTACCCACCAGATCGGGGCGAAACACCCTCTCGCAGGAGGCATAGAAGCTATTCACATCAACCAGCGCGAACATGTTTATGCGTTTTGAGCGTATGAGTGACGACACCGAAGATTTGCAGCTCCTCTTCGGACTGAAAGGCGATCGGCTGATAGCGGGCATTACGCGGCAGCAGCCGCAGAACCGGGCGGGTCTGTAGCTCTTTCACCGTAAATTCGCCGCCGACCGACGCCACAACAATGTCCCCGTGCTCGGCATTTAACGAGCGGTCTACCACCAGCAGATCGCCGTCGCTAATCCCTGCGCCGATCATGGAGTCCCCGCTCACTTTGATAAAGTAGGTCGCACTGGGGTGCCTGACCGCCAGCCGGTTAAGATCGAGACGATCCTCCACATAATCCTGCGCAGGGCTTGGAAAGCCACAGGCAACACGCTCAAGATATAAAGGTAATTCAATAAGTTGCTTTGGATGATAAGAAAAGAGAGTGTCCATAAATGCCTTTCCCGCCAGATACTGTATATAAACACAGTATTACGGATTACGGCACAGGATCAAGGTCATTTCCGACAAAGACCGCAAACGCGTTGAAGTTTGAGCGGATTTAATTTAGCAACCTCTCCTGCTGGCGATCGCAGATGGGCCAACCCAAAGTCATAAAAAAGTCATTAGCCAACACTTTAAAATCACTTTATGTGAAAAAAGATCATAAAATCACTATAGAAACACTATTAATTGACTTAAACATCAGAATAACGCATATTTTAGGGCACGAATTATCAAGACTTTTGGAGGACGTTTTCTATGCCAGCCCGTGACTATCCCGACAAGCGAGTTGCCCGCGGTTTAGCAAAGGAGGCCGATCTCAGGATGTTGAGCGCCCGCATTGAGCCTGACCTGATGGAATACATCAGAATCACCGCCTTTGAGACGCGAAAAAGCAAGCAGGAAATTGTGGCAGAAGCGTTAGCGCTTCACAGACAAAAAAGTCAATGCGGAGTCTGAGCAGGCAAAGCCTGGAAGTGTCCTTCCGGCTTTGCCCATGCTGTGATTAACCCATCAGCGCATTCAGTTTTTCAAGTGCTTCAGGCGGCAATTGCACCTCTCCCGCCGCGAGGTTTTGCCGCAGATGCGCCACGGATGACGTGCCGGGGATCAGCAGGATGTTCGGCGACCGTTGCAGCAGCCATGCCAGCGCAACCTGCATCGCCGTTGCGCCCAGGGAATCCGCGACGGCCTGCAGGCCGGTGGACTGCAGTGGCGTGAAGCCTCCCAACGGGAAGAACGGCACATACGCAATCCCCTGCTGCGCCAGTAAATCCACCAGCGCATCGTCGCCGCGGTTCACAATGTTGTACATGTTCTGCACGCAGACGACCTGCACCATCTTCCGCGCTTCCGCCACCTGCGTGGCCGTGACGTTGCTCAGGCCAATGTGGCGTACCAGCCCCTGCTGCTGTAATTCTGCGAGGGTGGAAAGCGGTTCAGCAATCGATCCTTCTGCCGGGCCGTGTGCGCTAAACATGATCCGCAGGTTCACCACGTCCAGCACATCCAGCTTCAGGTTGCGCAGGTTGTCATGCACCGCCTGGGTCAGCTCCTGCGCGGAAAAGGCCGGCAGCCAGGCCCCTTTGTCATCGCGACGGGCACCGATCTTGGTGACGAGGGTAAGATCGTCCCGGTAAGGATGAAGCGCCTCGCGGATCAGCTGGTTCGTCACATGCGGGCCGTAAAAATCGCTGGTATCGATATGATTCACACCCGCCGCCACGGCTTCGCGCAGCACGTCCAGCGCGGCCTGTTTATCCTTCGGCGGGCCAAATACGCCCGGCCCGGCAAGCTGCATTGCCCCGTAGCCCAGTCGTTTCACCGTTCGCGTTCCGAGCGCGTACGTCCCGCTTTTATCAATGCTGCTCATGTTAACCTTCCTCATAAAATGATCCGGATTTACAACAGGTTCCTGACCGAAGCCCTAAGTTAAGCGCGAGTTAAATTAAAGTTTAAATTCTATACGACGATAGTATGGGTGTACCTCTGCATCTTTTCTAACGGACGACCGCTATGCTGAAAAATCTGCACGTGATTACCGGAATTATCTTTGCCCTCACCATATTCTGTCTGCTGCAAGTTGTCACGGGAGGGTTGTTCTACTCTGCCGTCAGCAACGATCGCCATAACTTCCAGAACTCCGGCGTGCTGAATGCCCAGCAGGAAAGCCTGAGCGACAGCGTGAACACGCTGGTGAAAACGCGCGTTACCGTCACTCGCGTGGCAATCCGCTACCTGAAGAACCAGCGCGACCCGGCATCCCTTGCCGCGATTAACAAACTGCTCGGCACCGCAGGCGACTCGCTGGCTAAAGCTGAAGCCTATAACAAAGAATGGCAGAAAATGCCGCAGGTTAACGGCCAGAATGCGGCGTTAACCGACGAGATGCAGAAGTCATGGAATCAGATGCACGAGGTGATGCGTTTGTCGATTGAGTATCTGCGTGCCGACAACTACCAGGCCTATGGCGATCTGGACGCTCAGCAGGCCCAGGACGACATGGAAGCGGTCTATAACCGCTGGCGCGCCGAGAACAACACGCTGCTGAAGGCGGCAACCGAAGAGAACCAAAGCAGCTTCACGCAGATGCAGTGGACGCTGGCAGCCATTTTCCTGGCCGTTATCGCCGTGCTGGTGGTGATCTGGCAGGGTTTACAGCACCTGCTGTTAAAACCGCTCAACGCCATCATGAACCATATTCGCGCCATTGCGGGAGGCGATCTGACGCAGGATATCACCCTCTCTGGCCGCAATGAGATGGGTCAGCTGGCGGCTGGCCTGCACGAGATGCAGCAGTCGCTGGTGACAACCGTCAGCGCCGTACGCGGCAGCACCGACTCCATCTACACCGGCGCGGGTGAAATTGCCGCAGGGAGCAACGATCTCTCCGCCCGCACCGAAGAGCAGGCCTCCTCGCTCGAAGAGACAGCCGCCAGCATGGAAGAGCTGACCGCAACGGTTAAACAGAACTCCGATAACGCCCGTCAGGCGACGCTGCTGGCGAAGAATGCCTCTGAAACAGCGGCTCGCGGCGGCCACGTCGTGGATAACGTGGTGCGCACCATGAACGAAATTGCCGACAGTTCGCAGCAAATCGCTCATATTACCGGCGTGATTGACAGCATTGCATTCCAGACCAACATTCTGGCGCTTAACGCCGCGGTGGAAGCCGCACGCGCAGGCGAGCAAGGCCGCGGGTTTGCGGTTGTCGCCGGAGAAGTTCGTACGCTGGCCAGCCGCAGCGCGCAGGCGGCGAAAGAGATCAAAGGGCTTATTGAGAACTCCGTCAGCCGGGTGAACACCGGTTCTGAGCAGGTCAGCGAAGCGGGCGCGACTATGAAGGAGATTGTCGCCGCCGTCACCCGCGTCACCGATATCATGGGCGAGATTTCGTCCGCATCGGATGAGCAGAGCCGCGGAATTGAGCAGGTGAGCCTGGCCGTGTCGCAGATGGACAGCGTGACGCAGCAAAACGCCGCGCTGGTGCAGCAGTCGGCCACGGCGGCAGCGGCGCTGGAAGATCAGTCCGAACAGCTGCGTCAGGCCGTGGCCGCGTTTCGTCTGAACGGTAAAGCAAACGCCACCGCCCCGCGCCCGGCCAACGTTAAAACACCGCAACTGCTGCGTCCGGCAACGGCTAACGCCACCTCCGACAGTAACTGGGAAACCTTCTAAGCCTCAGGCGGGCGAAGATATCGCCCGCTAACGGCTGCGCTTGGCGTGCCGTTCCCAGTTCTCCTGCTTCGCGTCGTCGGATTTTCGCAGGGAAACATAGCAAGCCCCGCTGCCGCCGTGATGCGGCAGCGCCACGCAGAACGCCTGTACTTCCTCGAACTCGGTTAACCAGCGTGCCAGATAGCTACGCACCACATTAGGATGCGAATTTTGCTCGCGCCCTTTCCCGTGGATGATGATGAGGTTACGTAATCCGTCACGACTGGCCTGGCGAATAAAGGAATACAGCATCTGGCGGCAGCGTTCAGCGGGCTGACGCAACAGATTTAAGCTGGCCTGTCGGGAGTATTTACCCGAACGCAGCTTGTCAATAACGCCCTGCTGGACGCCTTCGCGCTGGAACGCCAGCGGCTCGTCAAGCGGCAATAGCTCAAGGAAACCCAGGGTCAGAAAGTTGTCGAGGTGTTCGGTATCGATGTCCTGGCGAGCCCGGGTATTACGGCTTTGCTGCCAGTGGATATCGGTGCAGCGTTTCAGGGGCTGGACATCCTCCATGGCGTCAAGAAAAAGGGATTTGTCGTCAGGGTTCATGGAAATCCTCCGGCTACATCTGGGCTTGTACTATACCTGCGCCAGACAGGTGTCTCAATAACCCTTAGAAGATGAGGCACGAGATAAATATTAACCCGATGAATATATATAGTCATTATAAAATGTACTTAAACCTGACTTAACTAAAACCCCAGCAAGAGTAAAATAGGTGATTTGCGTTAAATTTTTCTAAAATCAGTCATTCACCTTCCTTTCATTTTTCGGGAAAGGTGTTATAACTAAATTTACCTGCCTCATGGATATAATACCCAGGACTTGCGAAAGGACGCACTGCTGTGTGTACTATAGGGTCTGTCTGATGTCGGGCAGACTCTGTTTTTTTATTATGCGACATTCACTCTGAAACTATTTTCCTCGCCTCCCTTCTGAATTGCGTAATTAATGATTCGGCAAGCGGAGTTTGACGAGAATCCCGGCGCTGAATTAAATAATATGCGGCTTTTGGAAGCGACTCGGCAACCGGCAGAATCACCAGACGGTGCGCCAGCAGCGGATCACAGCCTAACTCCTGCGGAAGGATACTTAAAAAATCACTTTGCGCAACAAGGCTAATGCAGGAAGAAAAGGTTTCGCACACTACGCCAATCCGCGGTATTTGCGAGCGGTGGCTAAATAGATCTTCTAATTGCTTATAATAACTTCCCCGCGGCGTTGGCATTGTCCAGTTATAATGCAGCAGATCGTTAATGGATGTTGCCCCTGTCGCCGGATGCCCTTCCCGGCAAAATACCGCAAATGGTTTTTCGAAGAGTTTTTCAAACGTAAACTCATGGTCGTAAGGCCCCTGATAATAGGTGTTGATGGTGAAGTCCAGTTCGCCCTGGCGTAATTCATTGATCATCGACACCAGCTGCCCTTCCATAATTCGCACTTTAACCTGCGGGTGCTGGGCGTGAAAACGGGTGATGACGGCGGGCATCAGGCTGCGTGACACGCTGGCCCCCATCCCGATATTGATCTGCCCGGCCAGATCCCCCTGCCGCTGGCGAATATCATCCTGCGCCGCACGCAGCTCTTCCAGAATCAGCCTGGCGCGCTGGTAAAACCCTTCCCCGCACTCGGTCAGCGCAACGCCTTTACTCCGGCGAACAAAAAGCTGCGCCGCCATGCCCTCCTCCAGCTCTTTGATGGATTTAGTCAGCGCCGGCTGCGAGAGATTCAGCGTCCGGCTGGCACCGCGAATGCTGCCCTGACGCGCCACTTCAACAAACGCCCGGATTTGATGAAATTTAATCTGAAATGACATAGCCCAACCGATAACCGTTGTTTATCAGAGTAAAGAAACTGTCATCTACTTTAATGGAAAGGGATGTGCGAGGGTAATTCCTGAACGGTTAAAACTGTGAAAAAACGGTTAGTGATAAGTAAAAACTATCACAGCGTGAAGCAGTTCACATTTTTTAATGATGACAGGAACAGATATGGACACACTGGCGCAGTACATCCAGACATTAGCCCCCCAGTTGATCGCATGGCGTCGCGATTTTCACCATTTTGCGGAATCCGGCTGGGTAGAGTTCCGTACCGCCGCAAAGGTCGCGGAAATCCTTGACTCCCTGGGCTACGAACTGGCGATGGGTCGCGACGTGATCGATGCCGAAAGCCGTATGGGACTGCCCGATGACGCCACCCTTTCGCGAGAGTTTGCCCGTGCGCGGTCACAGGGCGCGCCTGAGAAATGGCTGGCACCGTTTGAAGGCGGATTTACCGGCATTGTGGCGACCCTGAATACCGGACGACCGGGCCCGACGCTGGCGTTTCGCGTCGACATGGATGCCCTTGATTTAAGCGAAGCGCTCGACGACAGCCATCGCCCGTTCCGCGACGGTTTTGCCTCCTGCAACGCGGGAATGATGCACGCCTGCGCGCACGACGGCCACACCACCATTGGCCTGGGGCTGGCAAAGGTGCTTAAGCAGAAAGAAGCGCAGCTCAACGGTACCGTCAAGCTGATTTTCCAGCCTGCCGAAGAAGGCACCCGCGGCGCGCGCGCCATGGTCGCCGCCGGGGCGCTGGACGGCGTGGACTATTTTACCGCCATCCATATTGGTACCGGCGTCCCCGCCGGAACGGCGATCTGCGGCAGCGATAACTTTATGGCAACCACCAAGTTCGACGTGAACTTTACCGGCGTTGCCGCACACGCGGGCGGCAAACCGGAGGATGGACGTAACGCCCTGCTTGCCGCCGCGCAGGCCGCCCTCGCCCTGCACAGCATCGCCCCGCACAGCGAAGGCGCTTCCCGCGTCAACGTCGGCGTGATGCAGGCGGGTAGCGGCCGCAACGTGGTGCCCGCAAATGCACTGATTAAGGTTGAAACCCGCGGCGAAAGCGAAGCAATAAACCAGTATGTCTTTGAACGCGCGAAGGCTGTCATTACCGGCGCGGCCGCGCTCTATGGCGTGAGCGCGGAGATGCGCCTGATGGGGGCCGCCACCTCCAGCGCGCCGACGCCGGCCTGGGTTGATTACCTGCGTGAACAGGCGAGCCAGGTATCGGGAATTGTGCACGCAATCGATAAGGTGAAAGCGCCAGCAGGCTCTGAAGACGCCACGCTGATGATGGCCCGCGTGCAGCAGAACGGCGGCATGGCGTCGTATATGGTGTTCGGCACGGATTTGAGCGCCGGACATCACAACGAAAAATTCGACTTCGATGAGCAGGTCATGGCTGTCGCCATTGAAACGCTGGCGCGAACTGCGCTCAATTTCCCGTGGACGCGAGGTGTGTAATGCAGGAGAACTACGCTTTTATTGCCGATGCCATCGACACGCGATGTCAGACGCTAACCGATATTGCCGATGCAATTTGGGATCATCCCGAAACCCGCTTTGAAGAGTTCTGGTCCTCCAGACGGCTCGCTGACGAGCTGGAAGCCGAGGGCTTTACGCTGACCCGCGAGGCAGGCGGTATCCCCAACGCGTTTATCGCCAGCTTCGGCAGCGGGAAACCGGTTATCGCTCTGCTGGGCGAGTACGACGCGCTGGCCGGGCTAAGCCAGCAGGCGCACTGCGCGACGGCGCAATCCGCCACGCCGGGGGCGAACGGCCACGGCTGCGGGCATAACCTGCTGGGCACCGCGGCGCTTGCGGGCGCGGTGGCGGTAAAAAGCTGGCTGGAGCAGCACGGCGGCAGCGGAACGGTGCGTTTTTACGGCTGTCCCGGTGAGGAAGGCGGCTCCGGGAAAACCTTTATGGTACGTGAAGGTCTGTTTGATGACGTTGATGCCGCTGTCACCTGGCACCCGGAGGCCTTTGCCGGGATGTTTAACGTCAGCACGCTCGCCAACATTCAGGCGGCCTGGCGTTTTCACGGCGTGGCGGCGCATGCGGCCAACTCGCCCCATTTAGGGCGCAGCGCGCTGGACGCCGTGACGCTGATGACTACCGGCACCAACTTCCTTAACGAGCACATCATAGAGAAAGCGCGCGTCCATTACGCCATCACCGACACCGGCGGGATTTCGCCCAACGTGGTGCAGGCGCAGGCTGAAGTGCTGTACCTGATCCGCGCCCCGGAGATGGCCGACGCGCAGCAGATCTACCAACGCATCGAAAAAATTGCCCAGGGCGCGGCAATGATGACCGAAACCACCGTCGAATGCCGCTTTGATAAGGCCTGCTCCAGCTACCTGCCGAACCGCACGCTTGAGGCTGCGATGTACCGCGCGTTGCAGCACTACGGCACGCCGGAGTGGACCGATGAAGAGCGCGACTTTGCCCGCGAAATCCGCGCCACGCTGACGCCAAACGATCTGCAGAACAGCCTGAAAAACATTGCCGCCACGGGGGGAGAAGCAGGCAAAGCCTTTGCCCGCCGCCATCAGGAGACGCTGCTGGTGGATGAAGTCGCGCCCTATGCCATTACCGATAACGTGCTGGCGGGTTCAACGGACGTGGGTGACGTCAGCTGGAAAATGCCGGTCGCCCAGTGCTTCAGCCCCTGCTTTACCGTCGGCACGCCGCTGCACACCTGGCAACTGGTGGCGCAGGGACGAACCTCCATCGCCCACAAAGGCATGCTGCTGGCCGGGAAAGTGATGGGCGCAACCGCACTCAATCTGCTGCAGGATGCAGACCTGCTGAAAACATGCCGTGAAGAGTTCGAACAACAAATAGAAGAAAAACCGTACGCGTGTCCGATCCCACCGGGCGTGACACCGTCACCTTTAAAATAAAAAAACACAACACAACAACACAACACTCCCGAGGAACGCCCATGAGTATGTCATCCATACCTTCGCATTCCCCATCCGGTAAGCTCTATGGCTGGGTTGAAAGGATCGGCAATAAAGTGCCGCACCCTTTCCTGCTGTTTATCTATCTGATTGTGATTTTGATGGTTGCTACCGCCGTGCTCTCGGCCTTTGACGTCAGCGTGCGCAGCCCGGCAGACGGCAGCCTGGTGGCGGTGAAAAACCTGCTCAGCGTTGACGGGCTGCACTGGTTTTTACCGAACGTGATCAAAAACTTTAGCGGTTTCGCTCCGCTGGGTGCCATTCTGGCGCTGGTGCTGGGCGCCGGGCTGGCTGAACGCGTGGGCTTGTTACCCGCACTGATGGTAAAAATGGCGTCCCACGTCAGCGCGCGCTACGCCAGCTACATGGTGCTGTTTATCGCCTTCTTTAGCCACATTTCATCCGATGCCGCGCTGGTGATTATGCCGCCGATGGGGGCGCTGATCTTCCTCGCCGTCGGGCGCCATCCCGTGGCGGGTCTGCTGTCGGCCATTGCGGGCGTGGGCTGCGGGTTTACCGCCAACCTGCTGATCGTCACCACCGACGTGCTGCTCTCGGGCATCAGCACGGAGGCAGCGAAAACCATTGATGCGGCCATGCACGTCAGCGTGATCGACAACTGGTACTTTATGGCCAGCTCGGTGATTGTCCTGACGATTGTCGGCGGGCTGATTACCGATAAGATCGTCGAGCCGCGTCTGGGCAAATGGGAAGGCCGTAGCGATGAAAAGCTGGAGACGCTGAGCAAAGAGCAGCGCTTCGGCCTGCGCGTGGCCGGGCTGGTCTCGCTGGCGTTTATCGCGCTGGTGGCGCTGATGGTGGTGCCGGAAAACGGCATACTGCGCGATCCCGTTAAGCATACCGTCCTGCCGTCGCCGTTTATTCAGGGCATCGTGCCGCTGATTATTCTCTTCTTCTTTGTCGTTTCGCTCGCCTACGGTATCGCTACCGGCAAAATCCGCCGTCAGGGCGATCTGCCGCAGCTGATGATCGAGCCGATGAAAGAGATGGCGGGCTTTATCGTGATGGTATTCCCGCTGGCGCAGTTCGTGGCGATGTTTAACTGGAGCAACATGGGCAAGTTTATGGCCGTGGGCCTGACCGACGCGCTGGAGGCTGCCGGATTAAGCGGCGTACCGGCGTTTGTCGGGCTGGCGCTGCTGTCATCCCTGCTGTGCATGTTTATTGCCAGCGGCTCCGCCATCTGGTCAATTCTGGCGCCGATCTTCGTGCCGATGTTTATGATGCTCGGGTTCCACCCGGCGTTTGCCCAGATCCTGTTCCGCATCGCGGACTCCTCGGTGATCCCGCTGGCGCCCGTCTCACCTTTCGTTCCGCTGTTTTTAGGTTTCCTGCAGCGCTATAAGCCCGAGGCCAGACTGGGTACCTACTATTCGCTGGTTTTACCCTACCCGCTTATCTTTTTAGGGGTATGGCTGGTGATGCTGGTGGCATGGTATCTTGTCGGCCTGCCGATTGGGCCGGGGATATACCCGAGGCTAAATTAAAGGATTGAAAATGCTGAGATTACTCGAAGATAAAATTGCGACGCCGCTCGGGCCGCTGTGGGTGATCGCGGACGAGCAGTTCTGCCTGCGCGCCGTTGAGTGGGAAGAGCACAGCGACCGCATGGAGGAACTGCTGGATATTCATTACCGCGCACAGGGTTATGAACGCATCAGCGCCACCAACCCGGGCGGGCTGAGCGACAAGCTGGCGGCGTATTTTGAAGGCGATCTCAGCATCATTGACACTCTGCCAACCGCCACGGCAGGTACCCCTTTTCAGCGCGAAGTGTGGCAGGCGCTGCGGTCGATTCCGTGCGGGCAGGTCATGCATTACGGCCAGCTCGCGGAGCAGCTAGGCCGCGCAGGCGCCGCACGCGCGGTGGGTGCCGCCAATGGCTCTAATCCGGTCAGCATTGTGGTGCCCTGCCATCGGGTCATTGGCCGTAACGGCACCATGACCGGCTATGCCGGCGGCGTGCAGCGCAAGGAGTGGTTACTGCGTCACGAAGGGTATCTCTTGCTGTAGATCCCAGGCTTTTTGTGCTTAATTTTCTACCGGTTAGGCTAAAAATCCATAATCAAGCTGTGGAATTTCAAGAAGATGGCAACACGTTGCCGTCTCTTGTCCTTATTGAGGGTTTGTCAGGCTTACGTACTTACCAAAAAGATGTTAAAATTGACCAATATCAATTAAGGCTTGAGCAAACCTATGATCCCGGAAAAGCGAATTATACGACGCATTCAGTCTGGCGGTTGTGCTATCCATTGCCAGGATTGCAGCATCAGCCAGCTCTGTATCCCGTTTACCCTGAATGAGCATGAACTCGATCAGCTTGATAATATCATCGAGCGCAAAAAGCCGATTCAGAAAGGGCAGACGCTGTTTAAAGCGGGAGACGAACTGAAATCGCTCTATGCTATCCGCTCTGGCACCATCAAGAGCTACACCATCACCGAACAGGGTGACGAGCAGATCACCGGCTTCCACCTGGCAGGCGATCTGGTGGGCTTTGATGCCATCGGCACTGGTCACCACCCGAGCTTTGCTCAGGCACTCGAAACCTCAATGGTTTGCGAAATTCCGTTTGAAACCCTGGACGATCTGTCCGGTAAGATGCCTAACCTGCGTCAGCAGATGATGCGTCTGATGAGCGGTGAGATCAAAGGCGATCAGGACATGATTCTGCTGCTTTCCAAAAAGAATGCAGAAGAGCGCCTGGCCGCGTTTATCTACAACCTCTCCCGCCGCTTCGCCGAGCGCGGTTTTTCGCCGCGTGAGTTCCGTCTGACCATGACCCGTGGCGATATCGGTAACTACCTGGGCCTGACCGTTGAGACCATCAGCCGTCTGCTGGGTCGTTTCCAGAAGAGCGGAATGCTGGCCGTTAAGGGTAAATACATCACTATCGAAAACGGCGAAGCGCTGGCCGTTCTTGCCGGACACGCCCGCAACGTGGCGTAACTCTCCGCATGTTGATAACCAGACTGATAAATTCACGTGATTTATTGGTCTGGTATCATCGCTTCCGCTTTAAGACATTTTCATCGTAGCACGTCCCCATACAGCGCCTGAAAGGTTGTCGTTGAGGTTATGAATTGAGAGAAAGTTTGTTTTTCGTTTCAGTCGTGATCGCCTCAGTGACCTTTATATTCATCTGGATCATGCTTGTCGGTCCGATGAAGGGGGAGGAAAAAACCTACGTTCAGGATTCCACGACCTTTGCGATAGCGGTGATGGTGCTGCTGTTCATTGCGTTTATCGCGGTGACATCCACCGTGCTTTTCCTCTGATAAATTTTCATGAATTATTGATCTGGCAAAAGCTCCCCTCTGTTTCATTCAGGATATATAGGTTACTCTTTTAATTACAGACTGTGGTGACAGTAGTAAGGAGACCTGTATGGCCAAGTATCAAAACATGCTGGTAGCTATCGATCCGAATCAGGACGATCAGCCGGCATTACGACGTGCTGTGTATTTACATCAACGGATTGGTGGCAAAATCAAAGCGTTTTTGCCGATCTATGACTTCTCGTATGAGATGACCACCCTTCTGTCGCCTGACGAGCGCACCGCTATGCGTCAGGGCGTCATCAGCCAGCGTACCGCGTGGATCCGTGAACAGGCGAAGTATTACCTGGAAGCGGGCGTGCCTATTGATATTAAAGTGGTCTGGCATAACCGACCTTTTGAGGCCATTATCCAGGAAGTGGTTGCCGGTGGGCACGACCTGCTGCTGAAGATGGCGCACCAGCACGACAAGCTGGAGTCCGTAATCTTCACTCCGACCGACTGGCATCTGTTGCGTAAATGCCCTTGCCCGGTCTGGATGGTGAAAGACCAGCCGTGGCCTGAAGGCGGGAAAGCCGTTGTGGCGGTGAATCTCGCGAGCGAAGAGGATTATCACAATTCGCTCAACGAGAAGCTGGTGAAGGAGACCATCCAGCTTGCCGATCAGGTTAACCATACCGAAGTGCATCTGGTGGGCGCCTATCCGGTTACGCCGATCAATATCGCCATTGAGCTGCCGGAATTTGACCCTAGCGTCTATAACGACGCGATCCGCGGTCAGCACCTGCTGGCGATGAAAGCGCTGCGCCAGAAGTTCAGCATTGACGAGAACATGACGCACGTGGAAAAAGGGCTGCCTGAAGAGGTGATCCCGGATTTAGCCGAACATCTGCAGGCCGGGATTGTGGTGCTGGGCACCATTGGCCGGACCGGTATCTCTGCTGCCTTCCTCGGCAATACCGCCGAACAGGTGATCGACCATCTGCGCTGCGACCTGCTGGTCATCAAGCCGGATGAGTATCAGACGCCAATTGAGCTGGACGACCCGGAAGACGATTAACGTAAACATCAAAGCCCGCCGCTCCGGCGGGCTTTTCTCATCAGCTCTCCATTACCGGCTTCGGCTGTTCACCTGACTCATCCTGCATCCACGGCGCGTGCAATACCATGCTGGGCAGCGCCAGCTTAATCTCCTGGGCGTTCAGTCCTTCAAGAATACGGATATTGATCTCCTGCTGGATGTCCATGTATTTGTTGTAATCCGCGGTATTAACGATATGGACGACTTCAAACGTCAGGCGGTCGCGGTCGAATCCCAGAAAATGGGCACGATCGAATTTTGTCTCGCCGACATCAGTAATGATCTGCCTGACCATATCCCCCACGTAGCGCAACTTATCGGGCGGCGTGTCGCTGGCAACGCCAAAGGTAAAGACGATGCGACGCGTCTGCATGCGTTTGTAGTTGTGAAGCGTCTGCTGAAGCAAAATGGCGTTACCGCAGACGATCTGCTCCCCGCTCAGGCTGCGGATACGGGTCGTTTTCAGGCCAATGTGCTCTACCGTCCCCGCCACGTCGTTGAACACCACAAAATCGCCAATTTCAAACGGCTTATCAAAGCCGATAGAGAGCGAGGCAAACACGTCGCTGAGTATCGTTTGTACGGCGAGGGCGATGGCAATACCCCCTACCCCAAGACTGGCAACCAGAGCAGTGATGTTGACGCCCGCGTTAGCAAGGATAGACAGCAGCATCACTGACCAGACGATGGCACGGAGAATAAGCCCCGTGATCACCAGCGTGACCGGGTTTTTATGGCTTCCAGGCGCCAGCATGACGTGACGAAGCCACGACACCACCCCCTGATCCATCCACAGCGCCACCTGGATGGCGAAAACCAGGAACCAGGCGTGGCTCACGGTGCCAAAGAGATGATCCGGCAAGTCAACGAAACGCAGGCTGAAGAGCAGCGCCACCACAAACAGCAGGAAGCGGCTGGTACGGTTAAGCATATCGGTCAGGATAAAACGCATCCGGTTGGTGGTCGGGTGCTTGTCGCCCCAGGTGGTGATGCCTTTCTTAACGAATGCGATCAGGCGCGTTAGCAGCCAGTACACCAGCAGCGTCACAAAGACAACCGTGGCGGCGCCTATCCAGAATGTCGGCGTCATCATCAGCGCGATGATGTCGAAGCGGGACAGAAATTGCATTACACCTCCTCGTATTACACAAAGGGTAAAGTATAGACAGAGGAGAAACGCTGGCCGCAGAAATAGGAAAACCGCCCCGAAGGGCGGTTTGTCAGGAGAAAGCGAATTACAGCGCTTTCAGAATCGCATCCACGCTGGCTTTGGCGTCGCCAAACAGCATATGGGTATTCTCTTTGAAGAACAGCGGGTTCTGCACGCCAGCATAGCCGGTGTTCATCGAACGTTTGAAGACAATGACGTTCTGCGCCTTCCACACTTCCAGAACCGGCATCCCGGCGATTGGGCTGCGCGGATCGTCCTGTGCCGCCGGGTTAACGGTGTCGTTAGCACCAATAACCAGCACGGTGTCGGTGTCGGCGAAATCATCATTGATCTCGTCCATCTCCAGCACGATGTCGTATGGCACCTTCGCTTCCGCCAGCAGTACGTTCATGTGGCCCGGCAGACGTCCGGCCACCGGGTGAATACCAAAGCGAACGTTGATACCGCGCGCGCGCAGCTTCTCGGTGATTTCCGCCACCGGATACTGCGCCTGCGCCACCGCCATACCGTAGCCTGGGGTGATGATCACAGAATGCGAGTTTTTCAGCATTTCCGCGGTGTCTTCCGCGCTGATCTCACGGTGTTCACCCACTTCTTCGTCAGTGCCGGTAGAAGAACCGTCAGAACCGAAGCCACCGGCGATAACGCTGATGAACGAACGGTTCATCGCCTTACACATGATGTAAGACAGGATGGCACCGGAAGAACCGACCAGCGCACCGGTGACGATCAGCAGGTCGTTGCTCAGCATAAAGCCCGCAGCCGCCGCTGCCCAACCGGAGTAAGAGTTCAGCATCGAGACAACCACCGGCATATCCGCACCGCCGATGGACGCCACCAGATGCCAGCCAAACGCCAGCGCGATGATGGTCATCACCAGCAACGCCAGTACCTGCAGGCCCACGCTTTCGGTACGCACGAAGACCACCAGGAGCACAAACGACACCACCAGCGCCGCCAGGTTCAGCTTGTGACGGTTAGGCAGCATCAGCGGTTTAGAAGAGATCTTACCGCGCAGCTTGCCGAACGCTACGATAGAACCGGTAAAGGTTACTGCACCGATGAAGATACCGAGGAACACTTCGGTCAGATGAATGTTGACCAGAATCGGCTCCATGCCCGGTTCGTGATACAGGTAGCTGTTGAAGCCCACCAGCACCGCCGCCAGGCCCACGAAGCTGTGCAGAATCGCCACCAGCTCCGGCATCTCGGTCATTTCAACGCGCTTCGCCAGGCGAATACCAATCGCGCCGCCGATGATCATCGCCACCAGGATCCACGCCACGTTGCCGGTATCCGGCCCGAAGATGGTGGCAATCAGCGCAATCGCCATCCCGGCGATACCAAAGTTATTTCCCTGCTGAGACGTTTCGTGTTTGGAAAGCCCCGCCAGACTGAAAATAAACAGGATTGCAGCAACAATGTATGCGGCTGTCACTAATCCTCCAGACATATGCTACCCCTTAGCCTTTACGAAACATTTTCAGCATGCGCTGAGTCACGGTGAAACCACCGAAAATATTGATACTGGCGATCAGCACCGCGATAAAGCTCAGGAAGCTGATCCAGCCGCCGTGTCCAATCTGCAGCAACGCCCCTACCACGATGATCCCGGAGATAGCGTTGGTCACCGACATCAGCGGCGTATGCAGCGCATGGGAGACGTTCCACACCACGTAGTAACCCACAACGCACGAGAGTGCGAAGACGGTAAAGTGGCCGAGGAACTCTTTCGGCGCGACGTCAGCCAGCCAGCCGAACAGAATAATGACCAGCGCCATGATGGCGTATTTGCGCCACGGAGAAGCCGGTTTTGCCGGTTCTTTTGGCTCGGGTGCCGCTTTTGGCGCAGCCTGGGGCTGGGCTGAAACCTGAATAGGCGGCGCAGGCCAGGTAATTTCACCTTCGCGAACGACGGTGACGCCGCGCACCACCACATCGTCAAAATCGACGGTGATGTTGCCGTCTTTTTCTTTGCAGAGCAGCTTCAGCAGGTTAACCAGGTTGGTGCCGTACAGCTGAGACGACTGGGTTGGCAGGCGGCCAGGCAGGTCGGTATAGCCGATCACCTTAACGCCGTTAGCGGTCGTGGTCACCTGATTGGCAACGGTATACTCGCAGTTACCGCCGTTTTGCGCCGCCAGGTCGACAATCACGCTGCCCGGCTTCATGGAGTCGACCATCTCACGGGTGATCAGCTTCGGCGCCGGTTTACCCGGAATAAGCGCGGTGGTAACAATAATGTCGACGTCTTTTGCCTGCGCGGCGAAGAGTTCCATTTCGGCTTTGATAAAGGCTTCGGACATCACCTTCGCGTAACCATCACCGCTGCCCGCTTCTTCCTTAAAGTCCAGCTCAAGGAACTCGGCCCCCATGCTCTGAACCTGTTCCTTCACTTCGGGACGGGTGTCGAACGCGCGCACGATAGCGCCCAGGCTGTTTGCCGCACCGATTGCGGCAAGACCCGCCACGCCCGCGCCAATCACCATCACTTTCGCCGGTGGGACTTTCCCCGCCGCGGTGATCTGGCCGGTAAAGAAGCGTCCAAATTCGTGGGCTGCTTCAACAATGGCGCGGTAGCCGGCAATGTTTGCCATGGAGCTCAGCGCATCCAGCGACTGCGCGCGCGAAATACGCGGCACGGAGTCCATCGCCATCACGGTCACGCCACGGGCCGCCAGCTTCTCCATCAGTTCAGGATTTTGTGCAGGCCAGACGAAGCTCACCAGCGTGGTGCCTGGATTCAGCAGCGCAATCTCACTCTCTTCCGGCGCGTTGACCTTCAGAATCACGGGCGACTGCCAGACTTCAGCACCGTCCACCACTTCCGCGCCAGCCTGAATAAAGGCTTCGTCATCGAAACTCGCCAGCTTGCCTGCGCCGCTTTCAACCGCGACGGTAAAACCCAGCTTAAGCAGTTGCTCCACCGTTTTCGGTGTTGCCGCTACGCGGGTTTCATTGGCTAACCGTTCTTTTGGTACCCCAATACGCATAGTTTTCCCTTCCATCGGTTTTTGATGATGGTTTGTCGATAAATGCCCGCGGTTTGTATCAATTTTCGCCAGCATGATAGCGACGAGAAATGAGTAACCCCGCAAAATAAAACAGTAACAAACTGTCTATAACCTACTGAAAATAGCGCTTGTGATCTACCGCCAGAAAACACTATTTCTTACTTTATCTGTGAAAAATAAGCGATCGGCGTCACTGACAGTGATATTTACCTTAAATTCATCGCCAGAACCGATAAATCGCGCAAGCGAAGCGGTAAAAACATGATATAGCGCCATAAGAGAACAAGTTATTAACATTAAATTAACTTGTAAAAGTCATATGCTTTATCAGTTTTGCTTGTCAAACGCCTGTTTTTTCAACATATCACTAAATGTTATCGAATTCGGTAATTGAGTGAGCACAGGCAGTGAAAAATGGCGCAGACAGCGACGGGTTTTAAATGCCATAATCGGGGCCGTCTCAAATAAACAACAATACCAGTACATGGTTTGCGCAAGGCGAAGGATTATTTTTATGAAGCTTAAGAACACACTCCTGGCGTCCGCACTTCTCTGTGCGACCGCCCTGTCTGCGAATGCCGCAACAGAGTTAACGCCAGAGCAAGCGGCAGCGTTAAAACCTTTTGACCATACGGTCATTGTGGGTCGTTATAATTCTATTGGCGATGCCGTCGCCGCCGCATCAAAAGCCGCGGATAAAAACGGGGCGGCCTCGTTTTACGTCGTTGACCAGTCCGATTACGGCAACAGCGGTAACCAGCGCGTGACCATTGCGCTGTATAAAGATAATGCACCAAAGGCTGACGCGCCGAAAAACCGCGTGATCAACGGTATCGTTGAGCTGCCGAAAGACCAGGCCATTGAGCTGGAACCTTACGACACCGTTACCGTTCAGGGCTTCTATCGCAGCCAGCCAGAAGTGAACGATGCCATCACCAAAGCCGCGAAAGAGAAAGGTGCCTACTCTTTCTATATCGTGCGTCAGGTGGATGCTAACCAGGGCGGCAACCAGCGCATTACCGCATTCATCTACAAAGAAGATGCGAAAAAACGCGTTCTTCAGAGCCCGGATGCCATCCCTGCGGATTCTGAAGCGGGTCGCGCGGCGATAGCCAAAGGCGGCGAAGAAGCGAAGAAAGTTGAAATTCCGGGCGTAGCGACCTCTGCGGCACCAAGCGCTGAAGTGGGCCGTTTCTTTGAAACGCAGTCCACGAAAGGTGGCCGTTACTCCGTGACGCTGCCGGACGGCACCAAAATTGAAGAGCTGAACAAAGCCACTGCCGCGCAGATGGTGCCGTTCGACAGCATCAAGTTTACCGGCAACTACGGCAATATGACGGAAGTCTCTTATCAGGTCGCGAAGCGTGCGGCGAAGAAAGGGGCGAAGTATTACCACATCACCCGCCAGTGGCAGGAACGTGGTAACAACGTGACCATCAGCGCCGATCTGTTCAAGTAACAAAACCGTTGACGAAAGGCGGCGCAATGCCGCCTTTTTTGTTACTTTTTTTGAAAATCTGCCACACATCATTGCATGCTTTCGTTACACTCCGTAAAATCCCGCGCCTTAGTGTGATCCACCATTTTTATGCGCCTTAGCGAAATAATTATTCTGGATTGGGACTTTTCATAACAGGAAGCCAATGGAAAAGAAACTTGGCCTGAGTGCTTTAACTGCACTTGTATTGAGCTCAATGCTGGGCGCGGGCGTATTCAGTTTACCGCAGAACATGGCGGCCGTCGCAAGCCCTGCCGCCCTGCTCATTGGCTGGGGCATTACCGGTGTCGGGATATTGCTGCTGGCGTTTGCCATGCTGTTGCTGACGCGCATTCGCCCGGATCTGGACGGCGGCATTTTCACCTATGCACGTGAAGGTTTCGGCGAGCTAATCGGCTTCTGTTCCGCCTGGGGCTACTGGCTGTGCGCGGTCATCGCCAACGTCTCTTATCTGGTGATTGTCTTCTCGGCACTCAGTTTCTTTACCGATACCCCTGAGCTGCGCCTGTTTGGCGACGGCAATACCTGGCAGTCTATCGTCGGCGCCTCGGTGCTGCTGTGGATTGTTCACTGGCTGATTTTGCGCGGTGTCCAGACCGCCGCCAGCATCAACCTGGTGGCGACGCTGGCGAAGCTGGTGCCGCTTGGCCTGTTTATCGTGCTGGCCTTCATTGCGTTCCGTCTCGACGTGTTTTCGCTTGATTTCAGCGGCATCGCGCTGGGCGTTCCGGTCTGGGAGCAGGTGAAAAACACGATGCTGATTACCCTGTGGGTATTTATCGGCGTTGAGGGTGCCGTCGTGGTTTCTGCCCGCGCGCGTAATAAGCGCGATGTGGGCCGCGCCACGCTGCTGGCCGTCCTGGCGGCGCTGGGCGTGTATCTGCTGGTGACCCTGCTTTCGCTGGGCGTGGTGGCGCGTCCTGAACTGGCCGAAATGCGTAACCCGTCCATGGCAGGCCTGATGGTGAAAATGCTCGGCCCGTGGGGCGACGTGGTGATTGCCGCAGGGCTGATCGTCTCCGTCTGCGGCGCTTATCTGAGCTGGACCATCATGGCGGCTGAAGTGCCGTTCCTGGCCGCGACGCACAAGGCGTTTCCACGCCTGTTTGCCCGTCAAAATCATAATAATGCGCCATCAGCCTCACTCTGGCTGACCAACATCAGCGTTCAGGTCTGTCTGGTGCTGATCTGGCTCACAGGTTCAGACTATAACACCCTGCTGACCATCGCCTCGGAGATGATTCTGGTACCCTATTTCTTAGTGGGTGCGTATTTGTTAAAAATCGCCACGCGTCCGGCGCACTATGTTGTGGGCGTAGGGGCCTGTATTTACGGCCTGTGGTTGTTGTATGCTTCCGGGCCGATGCATCTACTGCTGTCGGTTGTGCTGTATGCGCCGGGTCTGCTGGTGTTTATCTATGCCCGCCGCACGCATCAGCTGGAGAACGCGCTGAAACGCCGTGAAATGGCCTTAATCGGGCTGTTACTGGTTGCTGCCGTACCGGCAACCTGGATGTTAATGGGATAGCACTGTCTTTCCCATTGTTGAACTGTAAAGGAGAATACGATGGGAAATGCACCGCTTCGCCCAATACTGATCACCGGTGGAGGCCGCCGTATCGGCCTCGCCCTCGCCCATCACTTTCTCAATCTTCGCCATCCGGTCATTGTCAGCTACCGTACGGAATACCCGTCGATTGAGGGGCTGCGCAAAGCCGGAGCGATCTGCATTCATGCTGATTTTTCCACCGACGAAGGCATTCTGGCCTTTGCCGAACAGGTTAAATCCACCGCGACGGGGTTGCGTGCCGTGATCCATAATGCCAGCGCATGGTGTGCCGAGAAGCCCGGCACGTCCCTCAGCGATACGCTCTCCGCCATGCTGCAGATCCACGTTAACGCCCCTTATCTGCTTAACCACGCGCTGCAGGATCTGCTGCGCGGCCACGGGCATGCGGCGGGCGACATTATTCACTTTACCGATTATGTGGTGGAGCGCGGCAGCGACAAGCATATCGCCTACGCGGCCAGCAAAGCCGCGCTGGATAACATGACCCGCTCCTTTGCCCGCAAGCTCGCGCCCGAGGTAAAGGTGAACGCCATCGCCCCGGCGATGATTTTGTTTAACGAACACGATGATGCGGAATACCGCCAGCAGGCGCTGAATAAGTCGCTGATGAAAATTGCCCCAGGCGAGAAAGAGGTGATCGACCTTGTAGATTATCTGCTCACCAGCTGCTACGTCACCGGCAGAACCTTTGCCGTGGACGGCGGCCGCCCGCTGCGCTAGTGAAAGCGGCTCCAGAAGAAGATTAACACCCAGGCGCTGAGCCCCCAGCAGACCACTGCCCCGCCCAGCGCCAGGGGAAGCCGCAGAAAACCGGTGAAATACCACAGGGAAAGCAGGTAGAGAAAGTACGGAATGATTGACCACATGCCAAACACGATGGTCGTGCGTAGCGCTTCCGTACCCCGCTCAGAGGCCACAATATAGTGGGCAATCAGCGCAAAGGTCGGGAACAGCGGGATAAGCCCGGCAATATAGTAGTTTTTGGTTTTTGCCAGAATGCCAATCAGTAACACCACCAGCGCCCCCAGCGCGGCTTTGATCACCAGCCCCATATTTTTTCCTATAACAATCAAATAACAAGAAACGTCAGAATAACGGAAGCGGCGTTAATTTTGAAAGATTAATGGAAGGTTAAGGTTCCGCGGTGTATTTTGGCTTTTTTCACGAAAACAGACGCTGTATGAATAAGATTGTATATGTTGAAGACGAACCCGAAGTCGGGCAATTGATCGCCGCCTATCTGGGTAAACATGATATGGACGTCATTGTTGAGCCTCGCGGCGATCGTGCCGAAGAGGTGGTCGTCCGTGAAAACCCGGATTTAGTGCTGCTGGACATCATGCTGCCAGGCAAAGACGGCATGACGCTCTGCCGGGACCTGCGCGCCCGCTGGGACGGTCCTATCGTACTGCTTACCTCACTGGACAGCGATATGAACCATATTCTGTCGCTGGAGATGGGCGCCAATGATTACATTCTGAAAACCACACCGCCTGCCGTCCTGCTGGCCCGCCTGCGCCTGCATTTGCGCCAGCACGCCAGCATCGAACGCGAAGCGCCCGCGCCGTCCCTGACGCCGCACAAAGCGTTGCGCTTCGGTACGCTGTCTATTGACCCGGTTAACCGCCAGGTCCTGCTTTCCGGCGAGCTTATCGCCCTTTCTACCGCAGACTTTGACCTGCTCTGGGAGCTGGCCACGCATGCCGGGCAAATCATGGACCGCGACGCGCTGCTGAAAAACCTCCGTGGCGTGAGCTATGACGGTATGGATCGCAGCGTTGACGTGGCGATTTCGCGATTACGCAAAAAACTGCAGGATAACGCCACCGAGCCCTACCGCATTAAAACCGTGCGTAACAAGGGTTATCTGTTTGCCCCACACGCCTGGGAAACCTGATCGTCGGATAGGATAATCTGCGCGAATTGAAGGCATTGCGCGAAACGCCCTCTTTTCGCGCATTTATTTTTACGTTTGCGCAACATTTAACTTGCTAAGCACGCAAACTATTCCATAATTAGCTTCTCGACTCTCCTGTCTTCAGCTCATCCCGCTCTTGCGATCGTTTTACTCATTTTCGCCGTGAAGCTTTCACGACATCGCTCCCAGAAATCTTGAAATGAGGATTTAAGCCCATGAATTATGTATAGCTACGGTCAGGTAGAAGCGATAAAAACCAATCTTGAGTGGATTGTTAATCAGGCAACCCTTAACCACACCTCCCCCTCACGCACCGATCAAAAAGCGCTCTTTGACCTGCTGGAACTCATCCAGTCTTACGAAATACTGCTGGATCTCATCAGCGAATACGGGGCGGATGTGATTGATACGCACATTGCGGAAGGCCTGGCCGTGACCGAAAAATTCATCGCCAAGGTAAAAAACAGCGCGAAAGCCATATAACACGCTCGACAGACGTGAAAAACCCGAAGGGTTTTCATGTATATTCTGCACATAGCGTTTTTTTGGTGAGATCCAATGAAAAAGCTGTTTGTGCAGTTTAGTGTGCAGAAAACCTGCAATTTACTGGAAAGGCTATAGCTTCTCTCCCGTTCGCAAAGCTATTAACGGCTCGTTACAACGCATCTGCCTCTACAATTATTTGGGGATGCCTGGCGGAAAGGGTTTTCGCACATGCCCAATGCGTGGTCACTCTTTTTCCATTTAGCTTTCCGGTGAGTGCCAGGAGTAATGCCCCCGTACAAACTGAACCAAACCGCTTGCTGCATAAGTTTGTAAAAAATTCAAAACCTTCAGAAACAAACGCTCGCATCAGATTGATCACTTCAAAATTACCAGCAGTTAAATCGATTCCCTTACAGGTTTAATGCATCTGTCGATGTAAGTCATGAACGTCTATTTATCCACTCAAGGGAATAGCAGGTGATTTATCCGCTGTAGGGATATCCCTTTTAAATCCACTTACAAATGCGCTCGTGTTGGAAGAATTTCATATATGGTATTCTTTAGTTGTTTATATTTAGTACATTGCCCACAGTAGTTACATCCTATGCTCAATTACATTGTCATTAATTAGTTAGCGAGATAAGAATGAAATCAAATGTAAAGTATACTTTTCATCACTTCGGCATCCCGTTACAGGATGGCGTTTTTGAAGGTGCATACAGCGAAAAAGCCGGGATGTATACAGTTGATAACCCAGGTCAGTTTCGTGTGCAGTGGCATAGATTTAAAGATAGTTCCCCACTCCACAATCTGATAAAAACTGTGCCTCACGTCGCCTTCAAAGTGGACAACCTGTTAAGAGCTATCGAAGATGAAGAAGTCATTCTTGGTCCCTATGAGCCCATTGACGGTTTCTTTGTTGCCATGATTAATGACAATGGCGCACCGATTGAACTGATAGAAACTTCACTCTCTGATGATGAAATCTGGGAAAGAGCAAGGTCCGGTCAAGGCGACCTTTACAGGAAGTAATTTTATCTATTTGAAGCCTGGCAAATAAATCTGAACTGCGCTCATCACCCACTCACGAGCCACATGAAGAAATTGTTTCCTACCACCAGCTTCCCACCGGGCCATTTTGCTGGCGCAATGACTAACCTCTTTCGTTTCGGTATTAATAATATGATCAAGCTTGTTCAGCCGAGAAATTGCTTCAAAACTGAAAGAGAAGACAGGCCTACCGAACGATAAACGATCGGGCATTCGCCGCAGACGCCCCGATCAGCTGCGTCATACATACACGTGCTGGATGTTGTCGGCAGGTGCTAATCCTGCTTTTATAGCGAATCAGATGGGTGATGAGAATGCAGAGATGGTCTTCCATGTATACTCTGCGAGGATAAATGTTCTCGATAGCGATCAGGTACCATTTTTGAATCAGCGCTTTGGCGGATATGCAAATGTCCCTATAGTGCCCCTGAAGGTCAAAACAAAGTAGTTAATTACTTGATGTCCCGGTGATATTTAATGAAAAAGCTGTTTGTACAGTTTTATCTTTTACTGTTTGTCTGCTTCCTGGTGATGACCATGCTGGTCGGCCTGGTTTATAAATTCACCGCCGAACGTGCGGGCCGGCAGTCGCTGGACGATCTGATGAAAAGCTCGCTCTATTTGATGCGCAGCGAGCTAAGAGAGATCCCGCCACACGACTGGGCGAAAACCCTGAAAGAGCTGGATCTTAATCTGTCATTCGATTTACGCATTGAGCCGTTGAAAGATTTTGAGCTGGATCCGCCCGCCATGCAGCGTCTGCGCGACGGGGACATCGTTGCGCTGGATGAAAAATACACCTTTATCCAGCGCATTCCGCGCAGCCATTACGTGCTGGCCGTCGGGCCGGTGCCCTATCTCTATTATCTGCACCAGATGCGCCTGCTGGACATGGCGCTGATGGCCTTTATCGCCATTTCGCTCGCATTTCCGGTCTTTATCTGGATGCGGCCCCACTGGCAGGACATGCTGAAGCTGGAATCCGCCGCGCAGCGTTTTGGTGAGGGGCATTTTACCGAACGCATTCACTTCGACAGCGGTTCCAGCTTTGAGCGTCTGGGCGTGGCCTTTAACCAGATGGCCGATAACATCAACGCCCTGATCGCCAGTAAGAAGCAGCTGATCGACGGAATTGCGCACGAGCTGCGCACGCCGCTGGTTCGTCTGCGCTACCGTCTGGAGATGAGCGAGAATCTGACCGAGGCAGAGAATCAGGCGCTTAACCGCGACATTGGCCAGCTTGAAGCGCTGATTGAGGAGCTGCTGACCTACGCGCGTCTCGACCGCCCGCAAAACGAGCTGAACCTCACCACGCCGGATCTGCCCGCCTGGCTGCAAACCCACATTGATGACGTTCAGAGCGTAAACCCGCAGCGCACGCTGTTGACGCGCGTCACGCCGGGTGACTACGGCGCGCTCGATATGCGCCTGATGGAGCGCGTGCTGGACAACCTGATGAACAACGCCATGCGCTACAGTGAAAGTACGCTCCAGATTGGCCTGGATTTGCAGGGCAACCGGGCCAGCCTGACGGTGGAGGACGACGGACCGGGAATTGCCCCGGAAGCGCGAGAAACCGTGTTTGAACCGTTTGTCCGCCTCGATCCCAGCCGCGATCGCGCCACCGGCGGATGCGGCCTGGGGCTGGCGATTGTCTACTCTATCGCGCAGGCGATGGGCGGCACGGTGCATTGCGATGAGAGCGAGCTCGGCGGCGCACGCTTCTGTTTTAGCTGGCCGGTGTACCATAACATCGCCCTTCCCGTCCCTGCATGACCTCAACCGCACGCTGGCCTGACCCGGCGTGCTGTGCTATATGTTAAGTATGTTGTAACTAATGAGAGTGTTTATGGCGAACTACGATCTCATCGAACGGCTTAACGGCACGTTTCGGGAAATAGAACACGAACTCCTGACCCTGACCGGGCGTTTGCAGGCCTGTCGCCTGCTGGCCGCGCGCGTCTTTACCCTGCCGGAAGTGGCTAAGGGAGCCGAGCACGATCCGCTGGACACCATCGAGGTCGAACAGCACATCGGCAGCGCGGCCCTTGAGCTGGCGCTAAAACACTATCGTCGCCTGTTTATCCAGCAGCAGTCAGAAAACCGCAGCAGCAAGGCCGCCGTGCGCCTGCCGGGGGTCATCTGCCTGCAAACCGATGCGACATCGCGCGAAGCGCTGGAAAGCCAGATTGCGCATATCAACACCCTGAAAGCGGCCTTTGAAAAGATCATCACCGAAGAGTCCGGCCTCGCGCCTGCCGCGCGGTTTGAGTGGGTGCACCGCCAGCTTCCGGGGCTGATTACCCTGAATGCCTATCGGACGCTGACGGTACTGCGTCACCCCGCTACGCTGCGCTTCGGCTGGGCGAATAAGCACATCATTAAAAACTTCACCCGGGATGAGATTCTGGCCCAACTGGAAAAAAGCCTGAAATCGCCGCGCACGGTCGCCCCGTGGTCGCGGGAGCAGTGGATTGAGCGCCTGGAGCAGGAGTACCACAGCATCGCCTCGCTGCCAGCGGATGCGCGCCTGAAGATAAAGCGCCCGGTGAAGGTGCAGCCTATCGCTCGCGTCTGGTATTCCGGTCAGCAAAAGCAGGTACAGTATGCCTGCCCGACGCCGCTGATTGCGCTTTACGATGCCGATCAGGGCGCGGTGGTACCCGATATCGGGGAACTGCTGAATTACGATGCTGACAATGTTCAGCACCGTTACAGACCTCAGGCGCAGCCGCTACAGCTGATTATTCCTCGGCTGCACCTGTACGTGGCGGGATGATTATTTCAGGCTACCGACCATCGCTTCCGGGCGAACCCAGGCGTCAAACTCCGCCTCCGTGAGATAGCCCAGCGCCAGGGCGGAGGCTTTCAGCGTCAGCCCCTCTTTATGCGCTTTTTTGGCGATCTCGGCGGCCTTGTCGTAGCCAATATGGGTATTGAGCGCGGTGACCAGCATAAGAGATTCATTGAGCAGCTGGCTGATGCGTTCGCGATTGGGCTCAATCCCCACCGCGCAATGCTCGTTAAAGCTCTCCATCCCGTCCGCCAGCAGACGAACAGATTGCAGCACGTTGTGGATCACCATCGGGCGATAGACGTTCAGCTCGAAGTTGCCGGACGCACCGCCCATGTTGACGGCCACGTCGTTGCCCATCACCTGGCAGCAGAGCATGGTCATGGCTTCGCACTGGGTCGGGTTCACTTTACCCGGCATGATGGAACTGCCCGGCTCGTTTTCCGGGATGCTGATTTCACCGATGCCGCAGCGCGGGCCCGAGGCCAGCCAGCGCACGTCGTTAGCAATTTTCATCAGCGAGGCCGCCAGCCCCTTCAGCGCGCCGTGGGTGTGGACCAGCGCATCGCAGGTCGCCAGCGCTTCGAACTTATTGGGCGCCGTGACGAACGGCTGTCCGGTGATGGCAGCAAGCTCCTCCGCCACGCGCACCGCGTATTCTGGATGGGTGTTTAACCCGGTACCGACCGCCGTCCCACCGAGCGCCAGCTCCGCCAGGTGCGGCAGGCTGTTCTCGATATGCTTCAGGTTGTGTTCCAGCATCGCCACCCAGCCGGAAATCTCCTGGCCGAGCGTCAAAGGCGTGGCGTCCTGCAGGTGCGTACGGCCAATCTTGACGATGTCGCGGAAGGCCTGCACTTTCTCGTTAAGCGTGGATTTGAGCACGTTGAGCTGCGGGATAAGCTGCTCGCGAATGGCGATTACCGCCGCCACGTGCATCGCCGTCGGGAAAACGTCGTTAGAGCTCTGGCTTTTGTTGACGTCATCGTTCGGGTGGACCTTACGTTCCATGCCGCGCACGCCGCCCAGCAGCTCGCTCGCCCGGTTCGCCAGCACTTCGTTCATGTTCATGTTGCTCTGGGTACCGGAACCGGTCTGCCAGATAGCAAGGGGAAATTCGTCAGGATGCTTGCCCGCCAGCACTTCGTCTGCGGCGTTGATAATGGCGGTGGCTTTATCGGTGTCCAGCAGGCCCAAATCCTGGTTCACTTTCGCGGCGGCGCGTTTGGTCAGCGCCAGCGCCTGAATCAGCGAGACGGGCATTTTTTCGGTCGAAATACGGAAGTGCTCCAGCGAACGCTGGGTTTGCGCGCCCCAGAGCTTGTCGGCCGGGACGTCGATGGCGCCCATCGAGTCTTTCTCATGGCGTACCGTGGTCATTACTTTCTCCTTGATAACAAAAGAGGGATTGCTCACATGCTTAAGGGATAAGTATTGATGACTTCTGAGAAACGGTATGGCGCTTTGTGCGCTCTTTTTGATGTCGGGTGGCGGCTGCGCCACCCGTTTTTTTCAATTTACTTCACGCACGCCGAACACTGGGACGACTGGATCTGCTTGAAGAAGTCGTTGCCTTTGTCATCCACCAGGATAAACGCCGGGAAGTCTTCCACTTCGATTTTCCAGATCGCTTCCATACCCAGCTCCGGGTATTCCACGCACTCCAGGCTCTTGATGCTGCCCTGCGCCAGAACCGCCGCCGGGCCGCCGATGCTGCCGAGGTAGAAGCCGCCGTGCTTGTGGCACGCGTCCGTCACCTGCTGGCTGCGGTTGCCTTTCGCCAGCATGATCATGCTGCCGCCGTTGGCCTGAAGCTGATCAACGTACGAGTCCATACGCCCTGCCGTGGTTGGGCCTAACGAGCCGGAGGCATAGCCTTCAGGCGTTTTCGCCGGGCCCGCGTAGTAGATCGGGTGATCTTTAATGTACTGCGGCAGCCCTTCGCCGTTGTCCAGACGCTCCTTCAGCTTCGCGTGCGCAATGTCGCGGCCCACGATGATCGTGCCGTTCAGGGAGAGACGGGTCGAGACCGGATACTGAGAAAGCTGCGCCAGAATCTCCTTCATCGGACGGTTCAGGTCAACGCGAACCGCTTCACCCTCACCCGCTTGACGCAGCGCTTCCGGGATGTATTTGCCCGGGTTATTTTCCAGCTTTTCGATCCACACGCCTTCGCGGTTGATCTTGGCCTTGATGTTGCGATCCGCAGAGCAGGAGACGCCCATCCCGACCGGACAGGAGGCACCGTGGCGCGGAAGACGGATCACGCGCACGTCGTGGGCGAAGTACTTACCGCCAAACTGCGCCCCGAGTCCCAGATTACGCGCCTCTTCCAGCAGCTCCTGCTCAAGCTGCACGTCGCGGAACGCCTGACCGTGCTCGTTACCTTCAGTAGGCAGGCCGTCGTAGTATTTGGTCGAGGCCAGCTTGACGGTTTTCAGCGTGCTTTCAGCTGAGGTTCCGCCAATCACGAAGGCGATATGGTACGGCGGGCACGCCGCGGTGCCGAGGGTACGCATCTTCTCAACCAGGTAATTTTTCAGCTTGCCCGGAGTGAGCAGCGCTTTGGTTTCCTGGTAGAGATAGGTTTTGTTGGCTGAACCGCCGCCTTTGGCGATACAGAGGAATTTGTACTCGTCACCGTCGACGCTGTAGAGGTCAATCTGTGCAGGCAGGTTAGTGCCGGTATTGACCTCTTTGTACATATCCAGCGCCGCGTTTTGCGAGTAGCGCAGGTTGTCTTCGGTGTAGGTGTTGTAGACGCCGTGAGCCAGCGCCGCTTCGTCACCGCCGCCGGTCCAGACGCGCTGGCCTTTTTTACCGACGATGATCGCCGTGCCGGTATCCTGGCACGTTGGCAGAATGCCTTTCGCCGCGATATCGGAGTTACGCAGGAACTGCAGGGCAACGTACTTGTCGTTTTCGCTGGCTTCCGGGTCGCTCAGAATATCGGCAACCTGCTGCTGATGCGCGGGGCGGAGCATAAAGGAGGCATCGTGGAAAGCGTGCTGCGCCAGCAGCGTCAGCGCCTGCGGATCCACCTTGAGGATCTCTTGTCCTTCAAACTCAGAGACGGAGACGTGATCGCGGGTTAACAGGTAATACTCGGTCTGATCCTTACTGAGGGGGAAAGGATCCTGATAATGGAAGGGTTTATTCGACATTGTTCTCTCACTTACTGCTTCGGTCTGTTTATTCAGGGCAGATGTTCCGCTGCCCGGCTTAAAAGCGAGTCAGCTTATCCTACACAATTTTTTAACAAAAACTGAGACTAGTACGACTTTTTACATCCACAGGTTACTTCCACGTAGTTTATTGCTTTAATAACCGGAGTTAATTCCACATTTGAATCAGGGCTTGATAATGCAAAAACTCATTAACTCAGTGCAAAACTACGCCTGGGGAAGTAAAACTGCGTTAACGGATCTCTACGGTATCGCGAACCCGAACAACCTGCCGATGGCGGAACTGTGGATGGGGGCGCACCCGAAGAGCAGCTCAAAAATTGAAGACGCCAGCGGCCAGGTACGCAGCCTGCGTGACGTGATTGATGCCGATAAAGCCGCACTGCTGGGCGACAAGGTGGCTCAGCGCTTTGGCGAACTGCCGTTCCTGTTTAAGGTGCTGTGCGCCGACCAGCCGCTCTCCATCCAGGTTCACCCGAACAAGAAAGCGTCTGAAATCGGCTTTGCCAAAGAGAACGCGGCGGGCATCCCGCTGGACGCCGCCGAGCGTAACTACAAAGATCCTAACCACAAGCCGGAGCTGGTGTTCGCGCTGACGCCGTTCCTGGCGATGAACGCGTTCCGCGAGTTTTCAGAGATTATCTCCCTGCTGCAGCCGGTCGCGGGTGCCAACAAGGCTATTGCCCACTTCCTCGAAAACCCAAACGCGGACGCGCTCAGCCAGCTGTTTGCCAGCCTGCTGAATATGCAGGGTGAAGAGAAATCTCACGCGCTGGCGGTGCTGAAAGCAGCCCTGAACAGCCAGCAAGGGGAACCGTGGGAGACCATCCGCCTGATTTCCGAGTTTTACCCTGACGACAGCGGCCTGTTCTCCCCTCTGCTGCTGAACGTGGTGAAGCTGAACCCGGGCGAAGCGATGTTCCTGTTCGCGGAAACCCCGCACGCCTACCTGCAGGGCGTAGCGCTGGAGGTGATGGCCAACTCTGACAACGTGTTGCGCGCGGGCCTGACGCCGAAATATATCGACATCCCTGAGCTGGTTGCCAACGTGAAGTTTGTGGCGAAGCCTGCCGCGGAGCTGCTGACTCAGCCGGTGAAAAACGGCGCAGAGCTGGACTTCCCGATTCCGGTTGAGGATTTTGCGTTCTCCCTGCATGACCTCAATCAGACGGAAACGACAATCGCACAGGAAAGCGCGGCGATCCTGTTCTGCGTCGAGGGCGAAGCAACGCTACGCAAAGGCGAGCAGCGTCTGGTTCTCCAGCCTGGCGAGTCAGCATTCGTTGCAGCCAATGAGTCCCCGGTCAGCGTGAGCGGCACTGGTCGCCTGGCGCGCGTTTTTAATAAGCTTTAAGCACTTACTGAATTTTTTAACAACTCTTGCTAAGCTAGTTGAAGGCTTAATATCTCCGGGCGGTTTTTACCGCCTGGTTTCATTTTAGGGATAGTCGCAATGAAAAAATCGGTCGTAGCGGTTGGAGTGATTGTAGCGTTAGGCGTGGTCTGGACGGGTGCCTCCTGGTTTACCGGGAAACAGCTGGAAGGCCGTCTGGCTGAGATGGTGGCGCAGGCTAACGGAGAAATTAAGCGCAGCGCGCCGGAGGCGGGTCTGGAGCTGAGCTACCAGAACTATCAGCGCGGCGTGTTCACCAGCCGCATGCAGCTGGTGGTGAAGCCGGTGGCCGGTGTGGCAAACGGCTGGCTGAAGCCGGGACAGAGCGTGGTGCTGGATGAAGTGGTAAGCCACGGTCCGCTGCCGCTGGCGCAGCTAAAGTCGTTTAACCTGATCCCGTCCATGGCGTCCGTTCATACCGTACTGGTGAATAACGACGTCACTAAACCGCTGTTTGACCTGGCGAAGAATGAATCACCTTTCGACATTAACACCCGTATTAGCTACTCCGGTGATACCAGTTCTGATATCGCGCTGAAACCGCTGAACTACGAGAAAGAGAACGAAAAAGTCGCCTTCAGCGGCGGCCATTTCAAACTTGATGCGGATCGGGACGGCAACGTCTTCTCCATGACGGGTGAAGCGGAAAGCGGCCTGGTCAACGCCGTGAACGAATATAACCAAAAAGTTCAGCTCACCTTCAACAACCTGAAAGCCGACGGCAACAGCCGTATGACCGACTTTAAAGAGCGTATCGGCGATCAGAAGCTCTCCGTGGATAAAATTGCTATCGCAATTGAAGGAAAAGAGATGGCCGTGCTGGAAGGCATGGACGTTAACGGTCAATCCGACGTATCCAAAGACGGTAAGAGCATCAATACCCAGCTGGATTACACGCTGAAGAGCCTGAAAGTGCAGAATCAGGATCTGGGCACCGGCAAGCTGTCGCTGAAGATCGGCAATATCGACGGCCAGGCATGGCACGAATTTAGCCAGAAATACAGCAAAGAGAGCCAGGCGCTGCTGACCGACGCCGCGCTGCAGCAGAACCCGGAAGTGTACCAGCAGCAGGCGATGGCGGTGCTTTTCAATAACCTGCCAATCCTGCTGAAAGGCCAGCCGGTGGTCACCGTTGCGCCGCTGAGCTGGAAAAACAGCAAAGGCGAAACCAGCTTTAACCTGTCGCTGTTCCTGAAAGATCCTGCAGCCGCCACGGGTGAACCGCAGACGCTGGCGCAGGAAGTGGATCGCAGCGTGAAGTCGCTCGACAGTAAGCTGACCATCCCGATGGATATGGCGACCGAGTTTATGACCCAGATTGCGAAGCTGGAAGGCTACGGCGATGAAGATGCCGGCAAGCTGGCGAACCAGCAGGTGAAAGGTCTGGCGGCGATGGGTCAGATGTTCCGCATCACCAAAGTGGAAGACAACACCATTTCCACCAGCCTGCAATATGCCAACGGCCAGGTAACGCTGAATGGCGACAAAATGCCGCTGGAAGAGTTTGTTGGCATGTTTGGTATGCCGACGCTGGGAATGCCGGAACCGGCTGAACCCGCAGCGCCAGCCGTACCGGCGGCACCGCAGCAGTAAACGTCAAAACCCCTCGCAAGAGGGGTTTTTTATTGCCCTTATCCTTTCCATCCCTCCAGGAAATCCAGCAGCAAGGCGTTAACTTTCTCAGGCTGTTCCTCCTGAGGAAGATGGCCGCACTCGTCGATACCCTGCGCCCGCAGGTTATCCGCCATTTCAGCCCAGACGCTTTGCATATCGAAGAGCTTTCCGACCGCGTGAAAATCATTGCCCCACAGCGACATTACCGGACAGGCGATTTTCACGTCAGCGTCGGCAAGATCCTGCGCCACGTCTTCCGCGTTGGCGCGATAGTCAGCCATCGCGCCTCGCACGGCTCCGGGCGCCTGATACGCGCGAACATAGGTGTCAAACGCCTCGCCACTGATGGTTGACGGATCGTAGGTCCAGTCTGAGAAAAAGTGGCGCAGCCAGATATTTTCACGTCCCGCAATCAGCGCTTCCGGCAGATCGGGCACAAGATGGAACAGGAAGAACCAGTATGCGCGGGCGATGGACGCATTCAAATCGCGCGCCACGATACGCGTTGGCACGTTATCCATGACCACCAGACGATCCACCAGCTCAGGGTAATCTTTTGCGAACCGCGTCGCGACGCGCGCCCCGCGATCGTGCCCCACCAGCACCACCTTCTGTAACCCCAGCGCACGCATTAGCTCCCGGATGTCCCGGGCCATGTTCCGTTTATCATAGCCAGAAGCCGGTTTATCCGTTTCGCCATATCCTCGCAAATCCGGCGCGATGACGCGGTAGTGCCGGGACAATACAGGTATCTGGTAGCGCCAGGCATAGTTTGTTTCAGGAAAACCGTGCAGAAGAATAACCGGCGCGCCTTCACCCTCTTCAACCACAAACTGGCGAATGCCGTTTGCCGTTACGGTGTAACTTTTCATATTTATAACCTCACTTTATTTCAGCAGAGGCACGTTTGCCGCACGTTGATAAGGACCGTAATTTACAGGGTTCCAGCTATAGCCCTGCTGCCAGGCGGTGATATGCCCAATACCGGGGAAAGGCAGATGCGCAGCGGCCATCCACTCGCCGTCTTTCGCCAGGGCGTTAAACTCCTGCGCCCGGGACGAGATGGCTTTTTTCGAATCGACATCAAAGCGAATAGACACTTCAGGATGCGGGAACTGGACGGCTGGCGCATGAATCAAATCCCCAATGAAGTTAATAGCCGTCCCCTGCGACGCAAAGCGATAAACGGTACTGCCGGGCGTATGGCCAACGGCATAGGCCGTCTGGACTTCCGGGATCGGCGAAGCTGGCGGAACGAAGGTTTTAAGATGTCCGGAGGCTTTATACTCAGACAATGCTTTTCGGGCGATAGCAAAATACTCTTTCGCATTAGCCGGCGCGCTCGCTTCTTTTGCAGGATCAAGCCAGTAGTCGGCCTCCCCCTGCGGTACGTAGACGGTGGCATTGGGGAACAACGCTTTACCGTCTGCATCGCTCAGGCCACACACGTGGTCAAGATGCAGGTGAGTCAGGAAAATGGTATCAACCTGCTCGGGACGATAGCCTGATGCTTTCATATTGTTAACCAGCTGGCCGGCCGTTTCCGGCACGCAGTGCCCCGCTCCGCTGTCAATCATGACCAGATGTTTACCGCTATTAACCAGGAAAGCGTTAAAAGCGGTCGGCATGCGGTCGGCATCGATTTTATGCTGAGCCAGCAGTTTACGAACCTTGTCATCTGAAAGACCGTGGAGTAATGACGGCGAAAGGTCGTTATAGCCGTCGAACAGCGCCGTGACCTCATATTCCCCTACCGCCAGACGATAATAGCCGGGAACCTGCTGCTTCACCTGCGCAGGTGCGTCAGCCCAGGCGGCACTTACCAGTAACAGGCTGCTGAATGCCAGAACCGTTTTCAACTTTTTCATCTTCACTCCAGATTGATATTTTTCAGGTTGTGAAGAGACTATGGCAGCGTAACGATAAATACTGTAGATATGTACTTTGATAAGGCAACATAACGAAAAACGATATAATGAAACTGGAAGACGTAGAAGTGTTTGTCGAAGCCATTAAGGCGGGTAGCCTGGCGGGCGCCGCGCGTCGGCTCTCAATGAGCGCCATGGCGGCGTCACGCTCTCTTAACAATCTTGAGGCTGAGCTGGGGGTCAGGCTGGTGCATCGCACCACGCGATCCCTCTCACCGACCAGCGATGGTGACGTTTTTTTGCCGCATGCGCAGGCGTTGCTGGAAGATAAAAATAACGCGCTTGCCGATCTGTTTCCTGATGGTACGCACCTGTCCGGACGCCTTCGCATTACCGCCTCAGCGGCGTTTGGACGCAAGATCGTTGCACCGATGTTGCCGCTGTTTATGCAGCAACATCCTGCCCTGCAGGTCGACCTGCTGGCAACCGATGAGCAAATTGATATTGTCGGGAAAGGCATAGACGTGGCGTTACGCATTGCACCGCTGCGCGATAACCGGTTAGTCGCACACCGCATCTGCGATAACCCCCGCGAGCTTTGCGCCAGCGCGGAGTATCTCGCCGCGTACGGTTCACCGAAATTGCTTAACGATCTGGCTGGACATAGCTGCCTGACCACCTCAGATACGACACACTGGTCGTTTGAGAAGGGTGAACAGCGCTACAAACAAAAGGTGTCAGGCCGATTCTCGGCTAACTCTATTGAGGCGATTTTCGAGGCTTGTCTGGGGGGACTCGGCATCGCAAATTTATCTCGCTGGTACGTAGAGCCTGCCATTGCTGAGGGTAAACTCGTGCGGATCATTCTGGAAGATGCTCAGCCGGAATCGCTGGCCATTTGGGCGGTTTACCCGACCTCCCGGCTGATCCCGGCAAAAGTACGAAAATTTGTAGAAGCCCTGGAGACACATCTGACGCTCAACCCGCTTACGCAGCAGAGCTGAGTTATTTCACCGTCACCAGCCGCGCCGCCACAATCTGGTGCCCGGACTGGACATCCGTGTTGTCGATGCGCTGCATAATTCTGTCTGCCAGCGTGTAGCCCATCTCCCGCGCAGGGGTGGTAGCCCAGACGATGGGGAGATCGTCCAGCGCGTTTTCACCAACGTCGGCGAACGCCCCTAACGCCACCTGATGGCCAAAGAAGGTTTCCACCCCGCCCTCGCCGCTCTGACGCCCGGCGCGGATCAGGCCAAACCAGGCACCCATGGCAATCACATCGTTGTAGCAAATCACGGCGCTGATCGTCGGATTGCTTCGCAGCAGCGCGCCTATCGCTTCCGCCGCTTTCTTCTGGCTGGATTCACACTCCACGACCCATTCGCTGTGGAACGGCAGGCCGTATTTAATCAGCGTCGCGCAGTAGCCGCCGACCCGCTCGGCGCGCGTCAGGGAGGAGCTTTTCCCTCCCAGCCAGGCAATGCGCTGATGCCCACGGCGAATGAGATGTTCGGTCAACATTTGCGCGGCCTGCATGTTATCCGGGCGCAGCGTATCGGCCTCGTCCAGATAGCTGGCGCGCGAGGCGAACACCAGCGGCACGCCTTTTTCGGCGGCGCGCTCGCACAGTTCGCTACCCACGCCCGACGCCCCGGCGACGATCACTCCGTCAACCCCCTGGGTCAGCAGCATATCGAGACGGGAGAGAAGCTGCCCGGCCTCGCGCCCGCCGTGCAGCAGAAAGACCATCCGCCCCTGCGCTTCCAGCGCTTCAGTTAACCCGGCGGTCAGCTCCGCATAGAAAGGTGACGTCAGGTCGCGGACAATCAGGCCAATCACCCCGCTTTGCCCGCCGCGCAGCGCCGACGCCTGACGGTTACGCACAAAGCCCAGCTGTTCAACCGCCTCGTTCACCCTCTGGCCGGTTGCGGGCGAGATGCGCCCTTTACCACTGAGCACGAGAGAAACGGTGCTGACGGAAACCCCCGCCGCCAGCGCGACATCGTTGATGGTGACTTTTTTCGCTACAGCCATGTGTCAGCGTGACTCCCTGAAATGAGATCGGTAAAACGTTTTATCAATACGTTATCTTTATACTACCAGTCAAAGCCTAAGAATGTGATTTAGCGCGCACTAAACTTTGATAAAACGTTTTATCTTCTCGCATCATTGAAGCAGGCAAACTGATTTTAACAATAAAGGAGTCGTTTTATGACGGCGAAAACAGCACAAAAAATATCGCTGTGGGAGTTTTTCCAGCAACTGGGTAAAACCTTTATGCTGCCCGTGGCGCTCCTCTCGTTCTGCGGGATCATGCTCGGGATCGGCAGCTCGCTGAGCAGTAAAGACGTCATCACGCTGATCCCGTTCCTCGGTACTCCCGTGCTGCAGGCGATCTTTATCTGGATGAGTAAGGTCGGCTCCTTCGCGTTTAGCTTCCTGCCCGTGATGTTCTGCATCGCCATCCCGCTGGGCCTGGCCCGCGAGAATAAAGGCGTCGCGGCTTTTGCCGGGTTTGTGGGTTACGCCGTGATGAACCTGGCGGTTAACTTCTGGCTGACCGCGAAAGGCATTCTGCCGACGACCGATACTGCCGTGCTGAAGGCCAACAACATTCAGAGCGTGATTGGTATTCAGTCTATTGATACCGGGATCCTCGGAGCGGTGATCGCCGGGGTGATTATCTGGATGCTGCACGAACGCTTCCACAATATCCGCCTGCCGGATGCTCTGGCCTTCTTCGGCGGTACCCGCTTCGTGCCGATTGTCACCCTGGTAGTTATGGGTCTGTTCGGCCTGATCATTCCGCTGATCTGGCCGGTCTTTGCGATGGGCATCAACGGCATTGGCCGCATCATCAACGGCGCGGGAGATTTTGGTCCGATGATCTTCGGCACAGGCGAGCGTCTGCTGCTGCCGTTTGGCCTGCAGCATATCCTGGTGGCCCTGATTCGCTTCACCGAAGCGGGCGGTACCATGGAGGTGTGCGGTCACGACGTGAGCGGTGCGCTGACCATCTTCCAGGCGCAGCTGAGCTGTCCGACTACCCACGGCTTCTCTGAAAGCGCCACCCGCTTCCTGTCTCAGGGTAAAATGCCGGCCTTCCTCGGCGGCCTGCCGGGTGCCGCGCTGGCGATGTACCACTGCGCGCGCCCGGAAAACCGACATAAAATTAAAGGGCTGCTGATCTCCGGCGTGATTGCCTGCGTCGTGGGCGGCACCACCGAGCCTATCGAATTCCTGTTCCTGTTTGTTGCGCCGGTGCTGTATCTCATCCACGCGCTGCTGACCGGCCTGGGCTTTACCGTGATGGCGGTGCTGGGCGTCACCATCGGCAACACCGACGGCAACGTGATTGACTTCGTGGTGTTCGGGATCCTGCACGGCCTGTCAACCAAGTGGTATCTGGTGCCGGTCGTGGCGGCTATCTGGTTCGCGGTGTACTACGGTATCTTCCGCTTCGCCATCACCCGCTTTAACCTGAAAACGCCGGGCCGCGATACCGATACCGCCACCAGCGTTGAGCAGGCGGTGGCCGGTACCGTGGGCAAATCCGGGTATAACACCCCTGCCATTCTGGCTGCGCTGGGCGGTGCGGATAACATTACCTCGCTGGATAACTGCATCACCCGCCTGCGTCTGTCGGTGGCGGATATGTCAAAAGTGGATACCAACGCCCTGAAAGCCAACCGGGCCATCGGCGTGGTACAGTTAAATCAGCATAATTTGCAGGTGGTTATCGGCCCGCAAGTTCAGTCGGTGAAAGATGAGCTGGCAACCCTGATGCGAACAGTAGAAGCCTGATGCCTCAACCCCCTCTCATGAGGGGGTTTTACTTTAAGGATTAACGTCATGTTTGATTTTTCTACCGTCGTGGATCGTCACGGCACCTGGTGTACGCAGTGGGACTACGTCGCCGACCGCTTTGGCGCGGCGGATTTGCTGCCCTTCACCATCTCGGATATGGACTTCGCCACCGCCCCCTGCATTACCGACGCGCTGCATCAGCGCATCAACCACGGCGTGCTGGGCTACAGCCGCTGGAAAAACGACGAGTTTCTTGCCGCTGTTGAGCACTGGTTTCGGCAGCGCTTTAACAGCCGCATTGATAAAGAAACCATCGTTTATGGCCCTTCCGTCATCTACATGGTGTCAGAGCTGATCCGCCTCTGGTCAAAGCCCGGTGACGGCGTGGTGGTTCACACCCCGGCGTACGATGCGTTTTACAACGCCATTGGAGGCAATGCGCGTCAGGTAGTGGCTGTTGAGATGGAAAAGCAGGCGGCTGGCTGGCAGGGCAATATGGCGGCGCTTGAAGCGGCCCTGGCGAAACCGGAAAACAAAATTCTGCTGCTGTGCAGCCCGCAGAACCCGACCGGCAAGGTCTGGACGCGGGATGAATTGACGCAGATGGCGGAACTCTGTGAGCGCTATGACGTGGCGGTTATCAGCGATGAAATTCATATGGACATGGTCTGGGGGGCGCATCGCCACACCCCGTGGAATGCGGTAGCGCGCGGCAAATGGGCGCTTCTCACCTCCGGCTCGAAAAGCTTTAATATTCCGGCACTGACGGGCGCATACGGCCTGATCGGCGATGAAGAGAGCCGTAACGGCTATCTCAGCGCGCTAAAAGGACGGGATGGGCTATCTTCCCCTTCCGTGCTGGCGCTGACGGCCCATATCGCCGCCTATCAGCAGGGAGAGTCGTGGCTGGATGCCTTGCGTCGTTATCTGGAAGAGAATCTGTTGTATATCGCACAGGAATTAAACAGTGCTTTTCCGAAACTGAACTGGCAGCCGCCGGAAGCAACCTATCTGGCCTGGATTGACCTGCGCCCGCTGAACATTGACGACAGGGCACTGCAAAAAGTGCTGATCGAGCAGCAAAAAGTCGCCATCATGCCGGGATATACCTACGGGGAAGAGGGAAATGGCTTCGTGCGCTTAAATGCGGGCTGCCCACGCAGCAAGCTGGAACAAGGGGTTCAGCGCCTCATCGCCGGGATCAACACGCTCCTGTAATTTGTTTGCGCAACGGAATATTCCCTTGCGCAAATAGCTTTTTACCCCGTTTTGTTTTTATAATATGGCGCACTTTAATCCGAAAAGAGTGCGACCATGATTGATACACGCCTGCCCTTAACTGATATTCATCGTCACCTTGACGGTAACATTCGTGCCCAAACCATCCTCGATCTTGGCCGCCAGTTCAACTTAACGCTTCCCGCTCAGACGCTTGAGTCGTTGATCCCACACGTACAGGTTACCTCCAATGAACCAGACCTGGTCAGCTTCCTGAGCAAACTCGACTGGGGCGTGAAGATGCTGGCCTCGCTGGATGCCTGCCGCCGCGTGGCGTTTGAGAACATTGAAGACGCGGCCCGCAACGGTCTGCACTACGTTGAGCTGCGCTTCTCGCCGGGCTATATGGCGATGACCCACAGCCTGCCCGTTGCAGGCGTGGTGGAAGCCGTCATTGAAGGCGTCCGTGAAGGGTGTAAAACCTTCGACGTTCAGGCCCGCCTGATCGGCATTATGAGCCGCACGTTCGGCGAAGCCGCCTGCCTGCAGGAGCTGGAAGCGCTGCTGGCGCACCGCGATGCCATCACTGCCGTCGACCTCGCCGGCGACGAACTGGGCTTCCCCGGCAGCCTGTTCCTCTCCCACTTCAACCGCGCGCGCGATGCTGGCTGGCACATTACCGTCCATGCGGGTGAAGCAGCGGGCCCGGAAAGTATCTGGCAGGCCATCCGCGAGCTGGGCGCCGAGCGTATCGGCCACGGCGTGAAGGCGGTAGAAGACCGCGCCCTGATGGATTTCCTGGCGGAGCAGCGCATCGGCATTGAGTCGTGCCTGACGTCCAACATTCAGACCAGCACCGTGGCAACGCTGGCGCAGCACCCGCTGAAAACGTTCCTCGAGCACGGCGTGCTGGCCTCGCTGAACACGGACGATCCGGCGGTTCAGGGCGTGGATATCATCCACGAGTACAACATCGCCGCCCCGCAGGCGGGCCTGAGCCGCGAGCAGATCCGCCAGGCGCAGATCAACGGGCTGGAGATCGCCTTCCTTACGCCTGCAGAGAAGCAGGCGCTGCGGGATAAGGTGGCAACCGCGTAAACCCTTTTGCCGGGTGGCGGCTACGCCTTACCCGGCCTACAACAACGTCAAAACTTATGCCAGACAGAGCGTGGCGCGATGTTTGGCAGATTCGATCCCCAGCTCAATCAGCTCCATAATCTGAATCGCCTGGCTGGCCGGAACCGGGTTCTCCCCCGTGCCGTTAAGCGCATCGCGGATGGCAGCATAATAAGCCGGATAGTTACCCGGGATCGTTAACAGGGTTTCCTCAACCAGCTCCTCACCTTCCGTCCGTGTCACGACGCCGTCGCGCATATCATAGCCCCAGTCTTCCTGCGGCAGACGTTCACCGTTTTTGAGGCGGTCTTCCTGCGGATCGAGGCCAAACTTCACGTAGCTCCCGCGCGTGCCGTGGATGATATAGCGGGCAGATTCCGCGGCCGCGACCATCGTCCCGTGCAGCACAATCCGCCGCTGCGGGTAACTCAACACCGCGTGGAAGTAATCCGTTGTCTGCGCACCGGGCCTCAGCTGAGCCAGATCGACCGTCATGCTCACCGGCAGCCCAAACAGATTCACGGTCTGGTCCAGCAGATGCGGGGCTAAATCGTACCAGATGCCGCTGCCCGGACCGGCCTGCTCGCGCCAGCGGTTTCTCACCTGCGGACGGAAGCGGTCAAAATGTGATTCAAAAAAAACAATCTCTCCTAACGTGCCTTCCCCGAGAAGCGTTTTAACCGTCAGGAAGTCGCTGTCCCAGCGGCGGTTATGGAAAACGGACAGCACTCTGCCCAGGCTTTTTGCCAGCGCCTCCAGCTCACGCGCCTGTGACAACGTCACGGTGAAGGGTTTGTCAACAACGACGTGCTTCCCGGCTTCCAGCGCGGCTTTCGCCAGCGGGAAGTGCGTGTCGTTCGGGGTGGGAATAACAATTAAATCGATATTCGGATCGTTGAAAAGGTGTTTAGGCTCGGAGACAACCGGCACTGCGGGCCAGTCAGCGTGGACTTTGGCGGCGTCGCTGCTGGATACCGCCGCCAGCGCCATTCCCGGCGTTCCGGCTATCAGAGGCGCATGAAACGTTTTGCTCGCGTACCCGTAGCCTATAAGCCCGACGCGGATGTTATCACTCATCGTGTTGTCCTCTTTTTGCGTTTCTTATTTCATACTGGCTTTTCTGGCATTGTCCTCATTAATAATGAGCCATGGCGCTTAAAATAGCAGGCTGTACCGGTTATTTTTGTTACATAGTATTAACCTTCTGATTTTGTTTAAGGGAATCGTTCCCAAAGCGCTTGCCGTCAGAGAAACAGCGCTGTAACATTTGCGACCTGTATTTATGGATAAATTACAACAGTGAATCATGGCATCAATTATTAATCGAATCATTGAATTAGCGGGATGGATTGTTCTTGGGGTTTCGGTCATTTTGCTCGGCGTAGCCAGCCATATTGATAACTACCAGCCGCCGGAGCCTGCTGCCGTCACCCATCCTAAGTAACCGGTTGCTGCTTTAAAGAGTGACATAATGTGTCAGTTTCGTATTGCCAGCCCTGGTGAACGCGGTTAACCTTCTCTTCCAGGCATCACCTTCGGTGCCTGAATTTCAGCAAAGAAAACTCCTAATTTCGTCGCGTTATCTGAGTGGGCTGTTTACGTCTGTATTAATCCGTTTATTATTCGACCGAATTACCTTAACTGGTATTACTCACTTTTATATGGAAAATTATTAATATGACAGTTCAGGACTATTTATTAAAATTTCGCAAGATCAATTCGCTTGAGAGCCTGGAAAAACTGTTTGACCATCTGAACTACACCCTGTCGGATAATCAGGACATCATCAATATGTATCGCGCCGCTGACCATCGCCGTGCGGAGCTGGTCTCCGGCGGACGCTTGTTCAACGTCGGCGAGGTGCCAAAGTCCGTATGGCGTTACGTTTTATAAGAAAGTAGCCATCCGCGCGAAATGTTATATACTCTCCGCCCTGCAAACTGGCTGTACAACATTTCGCGCAGATAATGGGAGAGTTCATGACCGCAACGCCTGGAGAACGCATCGGAGGCTGGTTAATCGCCCCACTGGCATGGCTGCTGGTTGCCTTATTAAGCGCATCGCTTGCGCTGCTGCTTTATACCACCGCATTGATTACCCCTCACGCTATTCAGACCCTGATGTCGCAAAGCGTGCTGAATATAGCGATGTGGTTTGTGTCGTTCGTTTTCGCGATTGGGATGTGGTACTACACCCTGTGGCTGACTATCGCCTTCTTTAAGCGCCGCAAGAGTGTGCCTAAGCACTACATTATCTGGCTGCTGGTCTCGGTCCTGCTGGCGGTTAAAGCGTTTGCTTTCTCGCCCGTCTCTGACGCGCTTGCTGTCCGCCAGCTGCTTTTCCCGTTACTGGCTGCGGCGCTGCTGGTGCCCTATTTCAAACGTTCAACGCGTGTGAAAAACACCTTCGTGAACCCGTAATAACCTTACAGATAACCTGTTGTCGCCTGCCCCGGTTTGTCCGATAATAGGCGGCTTTTTTATTTCAGGCTAAATAATGACCGATTACTTACTGCTCTTTGTCGGCACCGTGCTGGTTAACAACTTCGTTCTGGTGAAGTTCCTTGGCCTGTGCCCGTTTATGGGCGTGTCCAAAAAGCTGGAAACGGCGATGGGCATGGGGCTGGCGACGACCTTCGTCATGACGCTGGCGTCTATCTGTGCGTGGTTGATTGACACCTGGATCCTCATCCCGCTGGGGTTAATCTATCTCCGCACGCTGGCGTTTATTCTGGTCATTGCGGTTGTAGTGCAATTTACCGAAATGGTGGTGCGCAAAACCAGCCCGGCGCTCTATCGCCTGCTGGGTATCTTCCTGCCGCTGATCACCACCAACTGCGCGGTGCTTGGCGTGGCGCTGCTGAACATCAACCTTGGCCATAACTTCATGCAGTCGGCGCTGTACGGCTTCTCCGCCGCTGTCGGTTTCTCATTTGTTATGGTGCTGTTCGCGTCGATTCGCGAACGTCTGGCAGCAGCGGATATCCCTGCGCCATTTCGCGGTAATGCCATTGCGCTGGTAACCGCGGGCTTAATGTCTCTGGCCTTTATGGGCTTTAGTGGTCTGGTGAAGTTGTAATGAGTGCTATCTGGATTGCCATCGCCTCTATCAGCGTCCTGGGGTTGGTGTTTGGCCTTATCCTGGGCTACGCCTCCCGCCGTTTCGCGGTAGAGGACGATCCTGTTGTTGAAAAAATTGATGAGCTTTTGCCGCAAAGTCAGTGTGGACAGTGCGGCTACCCGGGCTGCCGCCCTTACGCTGAAGCGGTAGGCATTCAGGGTGAAAAAATTAACCGCTGTGCGCCCGGCGGCGAAGCGGTGATGCTGAAAATTGCCGCCCTGCTTAACGTCGATCCGCAGCCCGTTGATGGCGATGCGGAAGTCCAGGAGCCGGTTCGCGCCCTCGCGGTGATCGACGAAGCAAACTGCATCGGCTGCACCAAATGTATTCAGGCCTGTCCGGTCGACGCCATTGTTGGCGCAACGCGCGCCATGCACACCGTTGTGGCGGATCTCTGCACCGGCTGTAACCTTTGCGTGGCCCCCTGCCCGACGCAATGTATAGAGCTGCGCCCGGTTGAAACGACTACCGAAAGCTGGAAGTGGGATCTTCAAACCATTCCGGTTCGTAATATTCCTGTGGAACAACATGCTTAAGTTATTTTCTGCTTTCAGAAAAGAGAAGATCTGGGACTTTGACGGCGGTATCCATCCGCCAGAGATGAAAACCCAGTCCAACGGCACGCCGCTGCGTCAAATTCCGCTGGCGACGCGTTACGTCATGCCGCTCAAGCAGCATATTGGCGCTGAGGGCGAGCTGTGCGTGAAAGAAGGCGATACGGTGCTGCGCGGTCAGCCGCTGACCTTCGGACGCGGACGTATGCTGCCGGTACACGCCCCTACTTCCGGGAAAGTGGTGGCGATTGCCCCTCATACGGTGGCGCATCCGTCCGCGCTGTCGGAACTGAGCGTGATTATTGAAGCCGACGGCGAAGATCGCTGGATTGACCGTGACGGCTGGAGCGACTACCGCAGCCAGAGCCGCGAAGCGCTCATCGAGCGTATTCATCAGTTCGGCGTCGCCGGGCTTGGCGGCGCAGGCTTCCCGACCGGCGCCAAGCTGCGCGGCGGTGGCGATAAGATTCAGACGCTGATTATCAACGCCGCCGAGTGCGAGCCGTACATCACCGCCGACGATCGTCTGATGCAGGATCGCGCCGCCCAGGTGGTGGAAGGCATCCGCATCCTTGCGCACATTCTGCAGCCGCGGGAAGTGCTGATTGGTATCGAAGATAATAAACCGCAGGCTATTTCAATGCTGCGCGCCGTGCTGGCCGGTAGCCATGATATCGCCCTGCGCGTTATTCCGACCAAGTACCCCTCTGGCGGCGCAAAGCAGTTGACGCAAATCCTCACCGGCAAGCAGGTCCCGCACGGCGGACGCTCGTCGGATATCGGCGTGCTGATGCAAAACGTCGGCACCGCTTACGCCGTCAAGCGTGCGGTGATTGACGGCGAGCCGTTGACCGAGCGCGTGGTAACACTGACCGGAGAGTCTGTCTCTCGTCCGGGTAACGTGTGGGCGCGCCTCGGCACGCCGGTGCGCCATCTGCTGGAACAGGCTGAATTTTGCCCGGCCAGCGACCAGATGGTGATCATGGGCGGTCCGCTGATGGGCTTTACCCTGCCGTGGCTCGACGTTCCGGTAGTGAAAATCACCAACTGCCTGCTTGCCCCTTCCCCAACCGAAATGGGGGAGGAGCAGGAAGAGAAAGGCTGCATCCGCTGCAGCGCCTGTGCCGATGCCTGCCCGGCGGATCTCCTCCCGCAGCAGCTGTACTGGTACAGCAAAGGCCAGCTGCACGATAAAGCCAAAGCCCATAACCTGGCCGACTGCATCGAATGCGGCGCCTGCGCCTGGGTCTGCCCAAGCAACATTCCGCTGGTGCAGTACTTCCGCCAGGAGAAGGCCGAGATTTATGCCATCTCCATGGAAGAAAAACGCGCCGCGGAAGCCAAGGCACGTTTCGAAGCACGTCAGGCGCGTCTCGAACGTGAGAAGATGGCTCGTCAGGAGCGACATAAGCAGGCCGCCGTTCAGCCTGCCGGGAAAGATCAGGATGCAATCAACGCCGCACTGGCGCGCGTTCGCGAGAAAAAAGCCAGTGCCGCCCAGACGCTGGTGATCCAGGCCGGTGAAAAACCGGATAACAGCGAAGCGATTGCCGCCCGCGAAGCGCGTAAAGCTGCGGCCCGCGCCCGTCAGGCGGAAAAAGCGCAAGCGGCGCAGCCGGATACTGAAATCGATCCACGCAAAGCCGCCGTCGAAGCGGCAATAGCCCGTGCCAAAGCGCGCAAGGCCGGGGAGCAGCCAGTGGTGGTTGAACAGGAACCGGTCGATCCGCGTAAAGCTGCCGTTGAAGCGGCGATTGCCCGCGCCAAAGCGCGCAAAGCAGCGCAGCAGGCGCCAGCCGCAGAACCTGAAGCACCGGTCGACCCACGCAAAGCCGCCGTTGAAGCGGCGATAGCCCGCGCCAAAGCGCGCAAAGCAGCACAGCAGGAAGAGCAGCCGCAGGCCGCCAACGATGACCCGCGCAAGGCCGCCGTCGCCGCCGCCATTGCGCGCGTTCAGGCAAAGAAAGCCGCACAGCAAGCCGTAAACGAGGATTAAATGGTTTTCAGAATCGCAAGTTCCCCTTATACCCACAATCAGCGCCAGACCTCGCGCATCATGATGCTGGTCTGCCTGGCCGCGCTGCCGGGCATTGCCGTTCAGTGCTGGTTTTTCGGCTGGGGAACTCTGTTCCAGATAGCTCTTGGATGCGCCAGCGCCGTCGCCGCGGAAGCCCTCGTGCTGAAGCTGCGCAAGATGGCGGTTTCCCGCATCCTGGCGGACAACTCCGCTCTGCTGACCGGCCTGCTGCTGGCCATCAGCATTCCCCCGCTTGCCCCGTGGTGGATGGTGGTGCTCGGCACCGTGTTTGCCGTGATTATTGCCAAACAGCTCTATGGCGGCCTCGGTCATAACCCGTTTAACCCGGCGATGATTGGCTACGTGGTGCTGCTGATCTCCTTCCCGGTACAGATGACCAGCTGGCTGCCACCGCACGAGATTGCGGCCACGGTTCCCGGCTTTATGGATGCTCTGCAGGTGATCTTTACCGGCCATACGGCGCTGGGTGCTGATATGAACGCGCTGCGTATGGGCGTGGACGGTATCAGCCAGGCGACGCCGCTCGATACGTTTAAAACGTCCCTGCACGCCGGGCACAGCGTTGAGCAAATCATGAAGTCCGCCATCTACAGCGGCGTGCTGGCGGGAGCCGGCTGGCAGTGGGTCAACCTGGCGTATCTGCTGGGCGGCCTGTTCCTGTTGCAGCAGAAGGCCATCCGCTGGCATATTCCGGTCAGCTTCCTGGTAACGCTGGCGGTCTGCGCCACGCTGGGCTGGGTATTCTCTCCTGAATCGCTGGCCAGCCCGCAGATGCACCTGCTCTCCGGCGCGACCATGCTGGGTGCCTTCTTTATCCTGACGGATCCGGTGACGGCCTCCACCACCAACCGCGGTCGCCTGATCTTCGGCGCGCTGGCTGGCCTGCTGGTCTGGCTGATCCGCAGCTTCGGCGGCTATCCGGACGGCGTGGCGTTTGCCGTCCTGCTCGCCAATATTACCGTTCCGCTCATCGACTATTACACGCGCCCCCGCGTGTACGGCCATCGCTAAGGGTTTCGCCATGTTAAAAACGATGCAAAAACACGGCGTCACGCTGGCTGTCTTCGCCGCGGTCCTGACGGGGCTGACGGCACTGGTTAATGCGCTGACCAAAACGACCATCGAAGAACAGGCCTCGAAGCAGCAAAAGGCGCTGTTCGATCAGGTGATCCCGTCCGATTTCTACGATAATGACCTGCAAAAAAGCTGCTTTGTGGTAGACGCGCCGCAGCTTGGGAAAGGCCCGCACCGCCTCTTTATCGCCCGCAAAGGGGATAAACCGGTCGGCGCGGTGATGGAAGCGACCGCCCCTGACGGCTATTCCGGCGCCATTCAGCTGCTCGTGGGCAGCGATTTCTCCGGTACCATCCTGGGCACCCGCGTGACGGAACATCATGAAACGCCGGGCCTGGGCGATAAAATCGAAACCCGTCTGAGCGACTGGATTTTGCACTTTGCCGGTAAAGTGATCCATGGTGAAGATGACACCGCGTTTGCGGTGAAGAAAGACGGCGGCGAGTTTGACCAGTTCACGGGCGCAACCATCACCCCGCGGGCGGTGGTAAACGCCGTAAAACGAGCCGGGCTGTACGCTGAAACGCTGCCCGCGCAGATCAACAATCTTCCGGCCTGTGAGGAGTAATCATGAGCCAGGTTAAAGAGGTTATTGTCCAGGGATTGTGGAAAAACAACTCCGCGCTGGTACAGCTTCTGGGTATGTGCCCCCTGCTGGCGGTGACATCCACCGCCACCAACGCGCTCGGTCTGGGTCTGGCAACCACGCTGGTATTGACCCTGACCAACCTCTCCATCTCTGCCCTGAGACGCTGGACGCCGTCGGAAATTCGTATTCCGATTTACGTCATGATCATTGCGTCGGTGGTCAGTATTGTCCAGATGCTGATTAACGCCTACGCGTTTGGTCTGTACCAGTCGCTCGGGATCTTCATTCCTCTTATCGTCACCAACTGTATCGTGGTCGGGCGTGCGGAAGCGTTCGCGGTGAAAAACAGCCCGGCCATGTCGGCGCTGGATGGTTTTTCCATTGGCATGGGCGCCACGTGCGCCATGTTCGTGCTGGGCTCGCTGCGTGAAATCCTCGGCAACGGTACGCTGTTCGACGGCGCAGATGCGCTGCTGGGCGGCTGGGCTAAAGCGCTGCGCGTTGAGGTGTTTCACACCGATACGCCGTTCCTGCTGGCGATGCTACCGCCCGGCGCGTTTATTGGCCTCGGCATGATGCTGGCAATAAAATACCTGATTGATGAGAAACGTAAGCGCCGCGCGGCTGAGCGCAGCGTTCTGGAAGGGACACCCGAGAAGGCCTCATGAATAAAGAAAAGCGCATTGCGATCCTGACCCGTCTGCGGGACGAGAACCCGCACCCGACGACGGAGCTGAATTTTACCTCCCCGTTTGAGCTGCTGATCGCGGTGTTGCTCTCTGCGCAGGCGACCGACGTGAGCGTCAATAAAGCCACTGCCCTGCTTTATCCGGTCGCCAATACGCCGAAGGCCATGCTGGAGCTGGGCGTGGAAGGCGTGAAGTCATATATCAAAACCATCGGCCTGTTTAACAGCAAAGCCGAGAACGTGATTAAGACCTGTCGGATCCTGCTGGAACAGCACGGAGGCGAAGTACCGGAAGATCGCGCCGCGCTGGAAGCCTTGCCGGGCGTGGGGCGTAAAACCGCGAACGTTGTGCTCAATACCGCGTTTGGCTGGCCGACCATCGCCGTTGATACGCATATATTCCGCGTCTCAAACCGGACCAATTTCGCTCCAGGGAAAAATGTCGAGCAGGTAGAAGAGAAGCTGTTAAAAGTGGTTCCTGCCGAATTCAAGGTTGACTGCCACCACTGGCTAATTTTGCACGGTCGTTATACCTGCATAGCCCGAAAGCCGCGCTGCGGCTCCTGCGTTATTGAAGATCTCTGCGAATATAAAGAAAAAGTCTATCCCTGACCGTCATAATCCCCTATCAAAAGAAGGACTACCGTTCGTTCTTCTTTTGGCCGTTATTTGTCCGCTCTTACTTTCTTCTGACTTGTCACTTGTTCGGCTCTATAACGCTCAAACAGGTTAATACTTTTTTCATAGCCAAAAATTTCTATACATCTGTGATCGCGATCACTCTGATAACGTCATGTTGATTTTTTGTAGTCAAAGTCATCGCAAACCCTTTGCCGGGCAAGATTTAAATGCGTTTACCCGGAAGATAAGACCAGCTATTTTTCAGAATATGGGCTATATCACTACAACAGACGGCAAATAGCAGAACATATTGCCAAAACCCCATCACACAGGGTGTATTCCAGTCGAAAAAACTACCTTTAGTTATCGTATAAAATTTAACGCTAAATAACATTTGTAGAAACCGACAATTATACCGCCCAAGATATATGTAACAGATTATTACAAACGTATTGCCAGACGGGGCAGGATAGTGAACATTACCCGCCGTTTCTCCTCCCAATATAACTATAAGGCGGATGGGCTACGGCCATCACGCGATGAACACCCCCGTTAATATGGGATGTAAAAAAAGAGGTATATGTGTCGACTGCAAACAATAAACCAACAGATGAAAGCGTGAGTCTGAACGCTTTTAAACAACCGAAAGCGTTTTATCTCATCTTCTCTATCGAGTTATGGGAGCGTTTTGGTTACTACGGCCTGCAAGGGATCATGGCGGTTTACCTGGTTAAACAGCTGGGTATGTCCGAAGCCGATTCCATCACGCTGTTCTCCTCCTTTAGTGCCCTCGTTTACGGTCTGGTTGCTATCGGCGGCTGGCTGGGTGATAAAGTTCTCGGTACTAAGCGCGTCATTATGCTGGGTGCCATTGTTCTGGCTATTGGCTATGGTCTGGTTGCATGGTCAGGACATGATGCGGCTGTGGTCTACATGGGCATGGCAACCATCGCCGTGGGTAACGGTCTGTTCAAAGCGAACCCGTCTTCCCTGCTCTCAACCTGCTACAGCAAAGATGACCCACGTCTGGACGGTGCATTTACCATGTACTACATGTCCATCAACATCGGTTCCTTCTTTTCCATGCTGGCAACCCCATGGCTGGCCGCGAAATTCGGCTGGAGCGTGGCGTTTGCGCTGAGCTTCGTGGGTATGCTGATCACCGTGGTAAACTTCCTGTTCTGCCGCAACTGGGTAAAAGACTACGGTTCAAAACCTGACTTCGAGCCTGTCCACATGGGCAAGCTGCTGGCTACCATCGTGGGCGTTGTCGTCCTGGCGGCGATCGCCACCTGGCTGCTGCACAACCAGGGTATCGCTCGTGCCGTTCTGGGCGTAGTTGCGCTGGGCATCGTGGTCATCTTCGCGAAAGAAGCGTTCGCTATGAAGGGTGCAGCCCGTCGTAAGATGATTGTGGCGTTCATTCTGATGCTGGAAGCGATTATCTTCTTCGTGCTGTACAGCCAGATGCCAACCTCTCTGAACTTCTTCGCTATTCGTAACGTTGAGCACTCTATCCTGGGTATCGCATTCGAACCCGAGCAGTTCCAGGCGCTGAACCCCTTCTGGATCATGATCGGTTCCCCGATTCTGGCCGCAATCTATAACAAGATGGGCGATCGTCTGCCAATGCCGCACAAGTTCGCGGTGGGTATGGTGCTCTGTTCCGGTGCGTTCCTGGTGCTGCCGCTGGGGACTAAGTTTGCGTCCGACGCCGGTATCGTGTCCGTTAACTGGCTGATCCTGAGCTACGCGCTGCAGTCTATCGGCGAACTGATGATCTCCGGTCTGGGTCTGGCGATGGTTGCACAGCTGGTTCCACAGCGTCTGATGGGCTTCATTATGGGTAGCTGGTTCCTGACCACTGCCGGTGCGGCGATCATCGCCGGTAAGATCGCGAACCTGATGGCTGTGCCAGAAAACGTGACCGATCCGCTGCTCTCCCTGAACGTCTACGGTACCGTGTTTATGCAGATTGGTATCGCTACGGCGGTTATCGCGGCGCTGATGCTGCTGACCGCGCCGAAACTGAATCGAATGACTCAGGACGACGACAAGACGGCGGAAGCGAACAAAACCGCTACCGCGTGATATCTGAGAGAAACGACAGAACAGAAGCCGCTAAGAGATTAGCGGCTTTTTTTTTGTCCCTTCGCGCACTAACATAGCTAAAACCTCAGCAAAAAGGAGTTACCGATGAAACTGTTCTACAAACCGGGCGCGTGCTCTCTTGCTTCCCATATCACCCTGCGCGAGAGCGGCAAAGATTTCACGCTGGATGGCGTTGATCTGATGAAAAAGCGCCTGGAAAACGGGGATGACTTTTTTGCGATTAACCCAAAAGGGCAGGTTCCGGCCCTGCTGCTGGATGACGGAACTCTGCTGACCGAAGGCGTGGCGATTATGCAATTCCTGGCGGACAACGTACCGGATCGCCAGCTCCTTGCCCCTACCGGCAGCGTCGCACGTTATAAAACGCTGGAGTGGTTGAACTATATCGCCACCGAGCTGCACAAAGGTTTTACCCCCCTCTTCCGCCCGGATACGCCGGAAGAGTACAAGCCGACCGTGCGAGCTCTGCTGGAGAAAAAGCTGCAGTATGTTAACGAATCGCTGAAAGACGATCAGTGGATTTGTGGTTCACGCTTCACCATTGCCGACGCGTACCTGTTTACCGTACTGCGCTGGGCGCGTGCGGTTAAGCTGAACCTGGAAGGGTTGGACCATATCGCATCGTATATGGCGCGCGTGGCGGAGCGTCCAGCAGTGGCCGCTGCGCTAAAAGCGGAAGGGTTGAATTAAGCGAGCCGTCTGTGTTGCCGGGTGGCGCTGACGCTCACCCGGCCTACGAACTCTGGACGATTATAGCCGTGTGGCGCTGAAATAGTGCTCCGGCTTCGCGATACGATCCTGTGCCGCGACCACCTGCAGTTCATATTCCTGCATCTGTTTCGTCGCAATCATGATTTCGTACACCGCTGCCGTCACGTGCTCCAGCGCGTCTCTCACCGTTGCACCCTGCAACAGTTTCACCAGCAGCAGTCCGCTGGTCACATCACCCACGCCCACCGGCTGACGCGTGCCGAAATCCACCAGCGGACGGCTGATATGCCATGCGTCATCTTTCGTCACCAGCAGCATCTCAAAACGCTCCTGGGTCAGCCCTGCGCGGGCGAGATGTTTTACCAGCACAATCTCAGGCCCCTGGGCTATCAGCTCGCGAGACGCGCGTACAGCCTCTTCTACGCTGTTAACCGGATGCTCGCAGAGGATCTCCAGCTCAATCAGGTTGGGCGCAATGATATCGCTAGCGGGCAGCGCATGGCGAACGTGAAATTCCGCTACGCCAGGCGCCACAATGCAGCCTTTCTCCGGGTGTCCCATGACGGGGTCGCAGAAATATTTTGCCGCCGGGTTTGCCGCTTTCACCTGACGGACGATGCCGAGGATGTGTTCCCCCTGCTCCGCTGAGCCGAGGTAGCCGCTCAGAACGGCGTCGCAGCGCTTGAGCTGGTCGATATCCGCAATACCCTGCACAACCTCTGTGAGGTGCGAAGGCGGCATCACGCAGCCGGTCCATTTGCCGTATTGCGTGTGGTTAGAGAACTGCACGGTATTGAGAGGCCAGACGTTGGCACCGAGGCGGCGCATCGGGAATTCCGCTGCGCTATTGCCAGCATGTCCAAACA
>NZ_JAAQOK010000018.1:0-83977 GCF_011683705.1 Enterobacter sp. 725m/11
GCGTTATCGATCTGGTCGAATGCACGAGCAGAACCACCGTAGGTTTTAGCCAGAACGGTAGTGATTGCAGCGGTCAGCGTTGTTTTACCATGGTCAACGTGGCCGATAGTACCGACGTTAACGTGCGGTTTTGTACGTTCAAACTTTTCTTTAGACATCGATTGTCCCTCTAAGACACGGATAAATCGGTGATATCACCACATCAACCAGGCGAAATGCCTGAATTGTTGAATACAGTAAAATTGAAACAGAGAGAAACGGGAAGGAGAAGTGAAGTGGTGCTGATACCCAGAGTCGAACTGGGGACCTCACCCTTACCAAGGGTGCGCTCTACCAACTGAGCCATATCAGCACGTATTGGAGCGGGCAGCGGGAATCGAACCCGCATCATCAGCTTGGAAGGCTGAGGTAATAGCCATTATACGATGCCCGCATCCTGAAACTCGGCTACCCAGTTCTTTCTGTAACAAAAAAAGAGATTTCTCTCTTTTTCAGTTTGAGCTGGCTAATTTTTCCAACCAGCTCCGGCGGCATTTACGCTGCCAGAAAGTGGTGGTGGGGGAAGGATTCGAACCTTCGAAGTCTGTGACGGCAGATTTACAGTCTGCTCCCTTTGGCCGCTCGGGAACCCCACCGGACTTGATGGTGCCGACTACCGGAATCGAACTGGTGACCTACTGATTACAAGTCAGTTGCTCTACCTACTGAGCTAAGTCGGCATCAAGTAGCGCGCATTCTATGGATACCTGCGCGGTCATGCAACTAAAAATTTGCATAAAACGTTCTTTCGCTCACATTTTATGCGAACGCAGCGCTAAGCGATGTAAAAGTAGCCATTCCGGGTCAAATAATCAACATACAGGCATGATTTACATCGCATACACCGTAGCGTGACGGCTTCCGCGTAACGCAGCGCTTTCCATCTTTTTTCTTATTATTCCCGCCATCTGGTGTTAACCTCCTGCCCATTGTCCAAAATTAACTGTGTGATGAGCCACGTCCCGGCAGCATAGCGCTGGCTCACTGAAGCATGCTTATGAGCAAAAAAGAGCAAACGTTAATGACGCCTTATCTTCACTTTAACCGCAGCCAGTGGGCTGCCCTGCGTGATTCCGTCCCTATGACGCTGACGGAAGGTGAAATCGCACGGTTAAAAGGGATAAACGAAGATCTGTCCCTGGAAGAGGTGGCAGAAATTTATCTCCCCCTCTCTCGCTTGCTTAACTTCTATATCAGCTCCAACCTGCGCCGTCAGGCGGTGCTGGAGCAGTTCCTCGGAACCAATGGTCAGCGCATTCCTTATATCATTAGTATTGCGGGCAGCGTGGCCGTGGGTAAAAGCACTACCGCACGCGTGCTGCAGGCGCTGCTGAGCCGCTGGCCGGAACACCGCAGCGTTGAGTTGATCACCACCGACGGCTTCCTGCACCCGAATGAGGTCTTAAAAGAACGCGGGCTGATGAAGAAGAAGGGCTTCCCGCTCTCTTATGATATGCACCGTCTGGTAAAATTTGTCTCTGACCTGAAATCTGGCGTGCCGCACGTCACGGCGCCGGTCTATTCACACCTGATTTACGACCGCATCCCGGATGGGGATAAAACGGTAGTCCAGCCGGATATCCTGATCCTTGAAGGTTTGAACGTGCTGCAAAGCGGCATGGACTATCCTCATGACCCACATCATGTGTTCGTTTCGGATTTCGTCGATTTCTCTATCTATGTTGATGCGCCGGAAGATCTGCTGCAGAACTGGTATATCAACCGCTTCCTGAAGTTCCGCGAAGGGGCATTCACCGACCCGGACTCCTATTTCCACCACTACGCCCAGCTTTCTGAAGAAGAGGCGATTAATGTGGCCAGGGGGCTGTGGAATGAGATCAACTACGTGAACCTCAAAGAGAACATCCTCCCGACGCGCGAGCGTGCGAGCCTGATCCTCACCAAGAGCGAGAAGCACGCCGTCGACCAGATTCGCCTGCGAAAATAGTCAGGCAGACATAAAAAAACCGGCTTAGCGCCGGTTTTTTTTCGTTATGCGTGCGGCTTCTCGCCATTTTCATCCTGATCGACCGCAAAGCAGGCGACCAGCTGACCGCCATAATCCTTCAGCTGCGGCTGAAGCTGGGTGCACGGGCCAAAGCGGCGGCTGCAGCGCGCGTTGAAGGCACACCCCGGCGGCGGATTCAGCGGACTTGGCAGTTCACCCGTCAGCTTAATGCGCTCGCGACGATCGTCCGGGTTCAGACGCGGCGTCGCAGACAGCAGCGCCTGGGTGTATGGATGACGAGGATTACTAAAGATCTGCTCTTTGGTCCCCTTCTCCACGCAGCGTCCCAGATACATCACCATCACTTCATCGGCAATATGCTCCACCACCGACAGGTCATGGGAGATGAAGACATAAGACAGCCCCAGATCCTGCTGGAGATCCATCATCAGGTTCAGCACCTGCGCGCGCACGGACACGTCGAGCGCCGAAACCGGCTCATCGGCAATCACCACATCCGGATCGAGCATCAGCCCGCGGGCGATAGCGATACGCTGACGCTGGCCGCCGGAGAACATATGCGGGTAGCGGTCGTAATGCTCGGTTTTGAGGCCGACCTTCGCCATCATTGCCAGCGCTTTTTCACGGCGCTGCTCTTTGCTCAGATTGCTGTTAATCAGCAGGGGCTCTTCCAGGATCTGTCCCACTTTTTTACGCGGGTTCAAAGAACCGTACGGATTCTGGAACACAATCTGGATTTTCTGGCGGCGCAGCTTCTGCGCCTGCGGGTCGTGCTTGAGCAGATCCTGGCCCTGATAATAAAGCTCACCGCCGGTCGGGACTTCAATCATCGTCAGCAGACGGCCCAGCGTCGATTTCCCGCAGCCTGACTCCCCCACCACCGCCAGCGTTTTACCGCGTTCAAGGGTAAATGACACGCCGTCCAGCGCTTTCACCAGGCGCTCAGGGGCAAAAATCCCCTTTTTCACCGGGTAGTGTTTTTTCAGGTCGATGGCCTGCAACAGCGGTTGTTGCGTGGTGGCCTGTTGCGTACTCATAGTGTTGGCCTCCCGGCATCATCGAGTGGGTAGTGGCATTTTGACTGTCGACCGTCGGCCAGCAGATTCAGCTCTGGCTCCTCTACGCGACATTTGTCCGTGGCATACGGGCAGCGCGGATTAAGCAGACAGCCCTGCGGACGGTCGTATTTGCCCGGAACCACGCCCGGCAGCGACGCCAGACGCGCTTTGTCCTGGGCAAACTCCGGCAGCGCACGCAGCAGAGCCTGGGTATACGGGTGACGCGGCGCGCGGAAGATATCGTGCGAATTTCCGGTCTCGACCACCTGGCCCGCGTACATCACGATGATCTTGTGTGCCGCTTCGGCCACCAGCGCCAGATCGTGCGTAATCAGCACCAGCGCCATGTTCTCTTTCTGCTGCAACTCCAGCAGCAGCTCGATGATTTGCGCCTGAATGGTCACATCCAGCGCCGTTGTCGGTTCATCCGCAATCAGCAGCTTTGGTCGACAGGCAATCGCCATGGCGATCATCACGCGCTGGCTCATCCCACCGGAAAGCTGGTGCGGGTATACGTCCAGCCGCGATGCCGGATCAGGAATACCCACCTGGTTCAGCAGGTCGATCGCGCGCTGGCGACGGGTTTTCTTGTTACCACCCTGGTGCACCTTAATCGCTTCCATAATCTGGAAGCCGACCGTGTAGCACGGGTTCAGGCTGGTCATCGGGTCCTGGAAGATCATCGCCACTTCGGCGCCCACCAGCTGGCGGCGCTGTTTCTCAGAAATGCGCTTCAGGTCCTGACCGTTGAACTGCAGGTTTTCCGCCATCACGCGGCCCGGGTAATCAATCAGCCCCATGATTGCCAGTGAACTCACCGACTTACCGGAACCGGACTCCCCGACGATACCAACCACTTCGCCCTGATTGACGCTGTAGCTGATGCGGTCCACGGCGCGAAACGGGGTGCCTTCGTCGCCGAAGTGCACCGATAATTTATCTACATTTAATAACGCCATCTCGTGCCTCTTACTGCTTCAGTTTGGGATCAAGCGCATCACGCAGGCCATCACCCATCAGGTTAAATGCCAGCACCGTCAGCAGGATTGCCAGACCCGGGAAGGTGACAACCCACCAGGCGCTTTGTGCGAACTGCAACACGTCGGAGAGCATGGTGCCCCACTCCGGTGTTGGCGGCTGCGCACCCATGCCCAGGAAGCCAAGAGCGGCCATATCAAGAATGGCGTTAGAGAAACCGAGCGACGCCTGAACGATCAGCGGCGCAAGGCAGTTAGGGAAGATATTAACGAACATCTGGCGCATCGCACCGGCACCCGCCACGCGAGAGGCGGTGACGTAGTCGCGGTTCACTTCCACCAGCACCGCCGCGCGTGTTAATCGCACGTAGTGGGGAAGCGCCACAAAGGTCAGCGCCAGGGCGGCGTTACCGATCGACGGGCCGAAGATCGCCACCAGCACCAGAGCCAGCAGCAGGCTTGGCAGTGCCAGCATGATGTCGACGATACGCATAATTATGTTATCAACGATGCCGCCGAAGTAACCGGCAACCAGGCCGAGGATGATCCCCATAATCAGGGAGAGCACCACCACCAGACAACCAACCAGCAGCGACAAACGCGCGCCGTACATCAGACGCGACAGCACATCGCGGCCCACATCATCGGTACCCAGCAGGTGCGCCAGGCTACCGCCGTCCTGCCAGGCAGGAGGTGCCAGCAGCGCATCGCGGAACTGATCCGCCGGGTTATACGGCGCCAGAAAGTTCGCAAACACCGCAATCAGGATCATGATAGCGACATACACCAGCCCGACTACCGCGCCTTTATTGCGCTTGAAGTAGTGCCAGAACTCCTGCAGCGGCGTCATTGGAACCGGTGCAGCAACAGCTTTGTTTTCAGAAACCTGTGACATGATGGCCCCTTACTTCTTATGACGAATACGCGGGTTCACCACGCCGTACAGCAAATCGACCAGCAGGTTGACGAGGATAATCATCGTCGCGACCAGCAGCACCCCACCCTGCACCACCGGATAGTCACGGCGTTGCAGCGCATCAATCAGCCAGCGTCCGAGGCCCGGCCAGGAGAAGATGGTTTCCGTCAGGATCGCCCCCGCCAGCAGCGTACCCACCTGGAGGCCGATAACGGTCACCACCGGCAGCATGGCGTTACGCAGCGCGTGGACGATGATGACGCGCATGCGGGTTAAACCTTTGGCGCGCGCGGTACGGATGTAATCTTCACCCAGCACTTCCAGCATGGAGGAACGGGTCATACGCACGATCACCGCCAGAGGAATGGTGCCCAGCACCATGGCTGGCAGGATCATGTGCGCAACGGCATCAATGAAGTTGCCCTCCTCGCCCCAGATGGCCGTGTCGATCAGCATAAAGCCGGTTAACGGATTGGTATCATCAAGGAAGACCATATCGCTGACGCGTCCGGAGACCGGCGTCAGGTTCAATTGCACCGAGACCAGCATGATCAGCATCATGCCCCACCAGAAGATAGGCATGGAATAACCGGTCAGCGCCAGACCCACGGCGGTATGGTCGAAAATAGAGCCACGCTTAACGGCAGCCAGTACCCCAACAGGAATACCCACCGCAGTGGCGAAAATCATGGCGCAGATGCCAAGCTCCAGCGTCGCTTTAAAACGCGGCACGAACTCGTCCCACACCGGAAGACGGCTTTTTAACGAAATCCCTAAGTCACCGTGCATCACGCCCCAGATATAGTGGAGGTACTGCTGCCACATCGGCTTATCGAGGCCGAGTTCAGCCAGCAGCTGCGCATGACGTTCAGGGGAGATACCACGCTCGCCCGCCATAATCATTACCGGGTCGCCGGGGATCATATGGACGAAGGCAAAAGTGAGAAGGGTGATACCGATAAACGTCGGGATAACAAGTCCCAGACGTCGGAGGATGAACTGCAACATAACCCGGATTCTCTCTGATGACGCACGGCCAGTGGCGTGACGTCTGTATTGCTCACAAATCTTATTCCCTCCCCTTTCAGAGAGGCAATAAAGCACTGCTGCCGGGTGGCGCTACGCTTCCCCAGCCTACATACCGTAGGCCAGTGCAAGCGCAGCGCCGCCTGGCGTTGCTTTTAATTATTCAACCGATACGTTTTCGAAGTGGTGTTTGCCCAGTGGATCAACCACATAGCCCTTCACTTCTTTACGCACTGGCTCATACACGGTGGAGTGAGCAACAATCAGCGCCGGAGCCTGATCGTGCATAACAACCTGAGCCTGCTTGTAGAGTTCAATACGTTTGTTGTGATCGTCGGTCGCACGCGCCGGCTGGATCAGGTCTTCAAACGGCTTGTAGCACCAGCGAGAGTAGTTAGAGCCGTCTTTCGCTGCCGCACAGCTGAACAGGGTGGCGAAGAAGTTGTCCGGATCCCCGTTGTCACCGGTCCAGCCCATCATTACCGCCTGGTGCTCACCCGCTTTGGCGCGCTTCAGATACTCGCCCCACTCGTAGGTCACGATCTTGGCCTGAACGCCAATCTTAGCCCAGTCAGCCTGGACCATTTCCGCCATACGGCGTGCGTTCGGGTTGTACGGACGCTGTACCGGCATCGCCCACAGCTCGACGGTAAAGCCTTTATCCTGGCCCGCTTCTTTCAGCAGCGCTTTCGCTTTCTCAGGATCGTAACTGTAGTCCTTAACGTCGTCGTTATAGCCCCACATGGTTGGTGGGATCAGGTTCTTGGCAGCAACGCCCGCGCCCTGGTAAACGGCCTTGATGATCGCTTCTTTGTTCACCGCGTAGGTCAGCGCCTGACGTACTTTCACGTCATCAAACGGTTTCTTCTCGGTGTTGAAGGAGAGATAGCCTACGTTCAGGCCCGCCTGCTCCATCAGGTTGATGTTCTTGTCCTGCTTCATGCGCGCGATGTCTGCCGGGTTCGGGTACGGCATCACCTGGCATTCGTTTTTCTGCAGTTTAGCGTAACGTACGGACGCATCAGGCGTGATGGAGAAGACCAGACGGTCGATCTGCGGCTTGGTGCCCCAGTAGCCCGGGAAGGCTTTATACAGAATACGGGAGTCTTTCTGGTACTGCAGCAACTGGAACGGGCCGGTACCGATTGGGTTCAGGTCCACTTTTTCCGGCGTGCCGGCTTTCAGCATGTTGTCCGCATACTCTTTAGAGAGAATAGAGGCGAAGTCCATGGCCAGGTCAGCCAGGAATGGCGCTTCCGGACGGGTCAGCACGAACTGAACGGTTTTATCATCTACTTTTTTCACTTCGGCGATCAGGTCCGGCAGACCCATCCCTTCGAAGTATTCGTAGCTGCCGCCAGACACTTTGTGGTACGGGTTCTGGGCGTTTTTCTGACGGTCGAAGGAGAACACAACGTCGTCGGCGTTAAAGTCGCGCGTTGGTTTGAATTCTTTGCTGTCCTGCCACTTCACGCCCTGGCGCAGGTGGAAGGTATAGGTTTTGCCGTCTTCGCTGATGTCCCACTTCTCGGCCAGACCCGGAATCACTTCCGTGGTGCCGGTTTTGAATTCAACCAGACGGTTATAGATAGGTACAGAGCTTGCGTCGTAAGTCGTACCAGAGGTAAAGAGCTGTGGGTTAAAGCCTTCCGGCGAGCCTTCAGAACAGTAAACCAGGGTTTTTGCCTGTACGCTTGCTGCCACGGTCATAGCCACCAGGCTCAGACCAAGCTTCAGCATCCCTGACTTCTTCAAGGAAATACTCATTATTCTGCTCCAATGTGATGTTTTGCTTTGTTGTGTTACGCCGCCAGACCTTTATTTATTTTTTACCCGGTCCGGTCGGAGGTGCCCGAAGGCGTTAAAGGGATGGAGAATCCTTTCAGAAGAGCGTTTGAGTTGCAGCGCAGATCGTCCCTGAAATGCCCCTCATGCCCTACAATCTGTCAACAGAATGTGAAAACGTCAATACAGGTGACGGGGATTTGCGCCGAGTGTGAGAAACCGCAAACAAAGATTAAAAAAACCCTGAACGCCAGTTTTCAGCAGGGAAATTTATGCTACTCGCCAACTTGCAGCACAAATATCTTCATATTTCGCAACAATCAGTGATTAACTTTTATTCAGAATGGGTAAATTTTCTTGCAGAATGGTGATTATCTGAGCACTAAATACCGCGAACGTTAAAACGCACAGCGAAAAATGCTGAGGTTATCCATAAGCAACGCGAAAAAAGATCAATCTATATATAAAAAAATACAATGGATTATGTCACAAAATCGTTAACAGGCAGGAAGAAGCGGGGATAAGGGGCATTTTACTGAATCAGGATGAGTAAGCCGTTAATGCAAAAAGGGCTAACCTTGCGGTTAGCCCTTTTCAGAATGTGGTCGGCGAGAGAGGATTCGAACCTCCGACCCACTGGTCCCAAACCAGTTGCGCTACCAAGCTGCGCTACTCGCCGAATGCGGAGCGCATCTTACTGCTGAGGTGCGCCCCCGTCAATCCCTTATTTTCAAAAAGCCATTCAACTGGCGATATTCTCGCCAGAGCAGCTACTGCGAGGCTTTTGCGGTGTTATCAGGGAGTTTACACCAGTTGTTGTTTTCGTTAATCCCACCGTTCGGTGAGGTATAGCCGAGGCAACCCATAATGGTGTCGTACAGCTCAACGTGACGGCGCGGCACCTTCATTTCCGCCTCTTTCTTAAGCTGAGCAAACATCTTCGCTTTCTCCGGATTTTCAAGATACTTATCCGACATCCACATGATCATCGGCACGCGGAACTGCTCGGGCGGTGCCAGCTTGCGCGGCGTACCGTGCAGGTGCTCTTTCTCATTAATGGACTCACCGTGGTCTGCGGCGTAGATAACAATCGCTTTTTTATCACGCAGCTGGTCGATCACCCGGCTCAGGAAGGTATCCACATACAGTACCGAGTTATCGTAGGCGTTGATTAGCTCCTGCTTGCTGCAGTCTTTATTAATGCCTACACACTCAGGCTGCCATTTCGCGAAATCGCGCGTGTAACGCTGGTAATAACTGTAATGCGATCCTTTGGTATGCAGAATGACGAGATGTTTGCCCTGCGGGTGATTCTTCAGAGACTGGGACATCTCCTCAAGCAGCAGCATGTCGTCCACGTTTTTCCCGCGGTTGCGAGGCTCGGCACCAATCTGCTCACGATACGCGATGTTATCTGCCAGCGTGTTGGTGTAGAACCACATCTCACTTTGCATGGCGAACAGATCGGAGCTAAATCCAAGCTGCTTCAGCACGGCAAAGACGTTTTGTTCTTTCAGCGTACGTTGCGGGTTATCGCTCGCCCCGCCTTCACGCACAAACATACAGCGCAACGAGAGCTTCGTGGCGGTATCGCAGGAATAGCCGCGGTAAGCCACCAGATTCTTCTCCTGCGCCAGTTTCGGTGTGGTATCGCGGTCATAACCGAGGATACCCATATGATCCCAGCGCGTCGTTTCACCGATGACAAAGACTACGTAAGTATCATCCAGCCCGTCAGCCGGCGCCTGGTAGGTGAACTTTTTGGTCGGGTTAATCAGTGATTTCACATCGCTGGATTCGTCCGCCTGCGCCCAGGCGTAAAGACCTAACGCGGACAGCCAGTTGGACGGCAGATACGAGTTAGCCACCACGCCGCCATAGCTCGGCATATCCACGCCCGTCGCTTTTTCGATCCGTTTTTGCTGTTTTTCCATCAGGCGAATCGGCGCCCACACCAGCAGGCCCGCCAGCAGAACGACGGCGACGTTGCGGATGCGCTGTCCCCGGGTACGCAGCTGGCGTAACAGGGTATAACGGCAGGTATTACTCCAGATAAAGAAGAGCGGGATCAGGCAGGTCAAAATCGTCCATATGATGAACCCTTGACCCACCACCTCTTTCGAGAGGTCGATGTCCGTGGTCATCACCGAGGCGACAATACCGTAGCCAATGACCACGTTCATGAATGTCATGTAATAGCTTGCGGCGGCAGAGATAATCACCACCAGCGAGGCCAGAATTTGCCATGTACGTCGGCCAAAAAGTGAGAGCAGGCGTAACAGGAAGAAGGTTGCCAGGATAGAGCCAAACACTTCAATGACGGCAAAAATTCCATTTCTTACGCTGAGGTGTTCGAAATAACCTTCCACACGTCTGAACAGTACCGCGCCATTCAGAAACAAACCGATATAGACAGCCAGCATCAGACACAATCTTTGCTGGGTAAGAGACCTAATATATTTCATGCAAACAACCCTGGGGGAAGGGGTATAAAGACCCGCCGAATCTCAGTGAGAAAGCTGACAGAGTAAGTAGATGCGAGCGAAACCGTTATCAGAAACGTCTACAAGCGCGATAAGTAGACCACAGCGGGAAAGAAAAGTGGCAGCAGAGAGTGTGATCGAGGAAATTTTTTACAAAATAACAAGTCCGGAAGTGATGTTGAGATAAAAAAAAGAGGCCCTGAGGCCCCTTTTCATCGAATCATGCATGCGCTTCTTTATACACTTCGCGCTGCGGCTGACGAATCGTTGTGGACAGCGCCAGCGAGATAATCAGCAAGGCAAATATCACGCAGAAGGTTACGTAGAAGCCACCGAACAGCGAGGCAATCAGCGACCCGCAGATACTGCCGATACCGAAGCCGAGATAAATGACGCCGTAGTTTTTCGCCAGATTGTTGAGGCCGAAGAACTCGCTTACCAGCGACGGGAAAACGGTAATGGTGCCGCCGAAGTTAAAGGCGACGCAGGCAATCGCCGCAAAGAAGGTCGCCTCGTTCAGCGGTGCAAACAGCAGCGCCGCCATGCCTACCAGAGAGATGACCTGCCCCAGCGTAATCACGCGGATGCGGGCGATTTTGTCAGACAGGATACCGAGCACCAGACGACCCGAGAGGTTAGCAATGGAGATGACCGTCACCGCATTCGCCGCCGTCGCGGCATCCAGTTTTACCATCCCCTGCGCGATATCTTTTGCCACGCCGATGACATACAGACCGCTCATGCAGGCCGTCAGGAACATCACCGCCAGCATCCAGTACTGCGGTTTACGCATGGACTGCGCGAGGGTGAAATCATTCTCCACCACGCCGTTAACGGTTTTCACTTCCTGCTGCGGGGCATCTTTCATCAGCGTGGCACCAAACAGAATCATCACCAGGACAATTGCCCCCCAGATCATGAACGTTTTTTCGAGGCCAACGGACGCCAGCAGTTGAGAGTCGATAAATTTAAAGCCAAGGCTGCCCAGGCCATAGGAGCCGATAGCAAACGCGGAGATCAAGCCTTTACGCTCCGGGAACCACTTCACGCAGTTCGACAGCGTCAGCAGGTAACCTGCGCCGTCCGCCAGCCCCACCAGCACGCCGGCGCTCAGCCACAGCATCATCAGGTTGCTGGAATGCGCCGTCAGGAAAAAGCCCAGGCCCAGCAGAATGCCGGAGGCCATGGTCACGCGCTTCACGCCGAAGCGTTCCTGAAGTTTGCCCGCCACGGAAGAGGAAATCGCTAATCCAAGACTCAGTAAGCCGAAGGAGAATGCCACCTGGCTTATCGGCGCGCCGAGCTTATCAGACAAGGCGCTGTTAAACAGACTCCAGGTATAAACCGAACCCAGTGCGAACTGGGTAATGATGGTGCCGAATAGCGTCAGCCAGCGCGTGCGGTTATAGGTTGAGGTGTTCATGGCAGTATCCTGCAAGAGAAATTAAGGAAATTCGCTGAGGACACGATAAACAAAACCCCAAAACGCCAGGGGTAAAACGGCATGAAATGCAGGAGAAACGGAATGAAATGCCTGGAAGCGGGAATGAACGACCTTGCCGGAGAAGAAAACGTTTAAAGGTGAGTGACCACTATCACCACACCCCCCGCCGTTATTGTATTAAATATGTTACCGCAGCGTTTAAAAAAGTAACAACCCTAAAATTTGGCGCTTAAGCCCAGGGTATACAAATATTCTTCTTCCGACTGCTGGTTGTAGCTGATCTTCGCCCAGGGGTGTAAATCGCCGTACTGGGTATCAACACGCCACCCCAGCGAGTTCACGCTGGCATGCCAGAGGGGTTCGGTAAGCGACTGCGCGGTGGTTGAATCACTAAACGTATTTACCGTTGAGGGTGGAGTGCCCTCTGTGCGCCACGCCATGACCGGCCCGGTTGTGATATGCCCCGCCACGGGAAAATTCCAGCCAACGCTCAGAACGGTTTCCGCATCCGACCCGGATGGGTCGTTCAGCGCAAAGCCCGCAGCATTCTGCGAATGGTTAATACGCTCCGCGAGAATATCTTCATAACGAGGTTGGTGATCGGCGTCCCATGTATAGCGTTCTGTCGTATTACTTTGTGCATCTGAAACGATATATTCCTGTTGCCACGCAAAAGCGGTGTTACATATAAGCAGGCAGGCTGAAACGCCCACCAGGCCAGAAGCAGCATGGCGACCACTGATTTTTTTTATCATCATCAAAGCGACTCCAGAAAGAGCCGAGTTCGGCGATATATGTCATTGTTCGAAGAGGTATTGGGGCATATAGCCCTGTATTAACTATTGTCTCTTTAGCAGACACGTCAAGCCGGGCAGATTGAAATTTTTGCGTTTATCGTATCAGGAAGGGAGATGACCTATGCAACGTTGCGGTTGGGTAAGCCAGGATCAGCTTTATATCGATTATCACGACAAGGAATGGGGCGTACCGGAGACCGACGGTGAAAAACTGTTTGAAATGATTTGCCTTGAAGGCCAGCAGGCCGGTCTGTCGTGGATCACCGTTCTGAAAAAGCGTGAGAACTACCGCAATGCCTTCCACCGGTTCAATCCGGCTGCGGTGGCCGCCATGACCGACGACGACGTGGAAAGACTGGTTCTGAATCCCGGTATCATCCGCCATCGCGGTAAAATTCAGGCCATTATCGGTAACGCGAGGGCTTATCTGGCGATGGAGCAAAACGGCGAACCCTTCTCAGCATTTGTCTGGTCGTTTGTGGATAACGAGCCGAAGGTGACGCGGGCCGCCACGCTTGCAGAGATCCCAACCTCGACCCCTGCCTCGGATGCCCTGTCGAAAGCGCTGAAAAAACGCGGCTTCAAGTTTGTGGGTACCACCATCTGTTACTCCTTTATGCAAGCCTGCGGGCTGGTCAATGACCATATTACGGGCTGCATCTGCCACCCGGAGGGCAACCATGATCCGCAAATGGCACAGTGAGAATACCGCTCAGCTCCTGAGACTGTGGCTTGAGAGCACCACCGAGGCGCATCCGTTTATCGACGCCGACTACTGGAAAGCGAACGAAGCGCTGGTGCGGGATGAATACCTGCCCGCCGCCGAAACCTGGGTCTGGGAGGAGAACGGCACGCCGCGCGGTTTTATCAGCGTCATACAGTCGCAGTTTGTGGGGGCGCTGTTCGTTACGCCAGCGTATATCGGAAAAGGCATCGGGCGCGCGCTGCTGAACCATGTTCAACAGCGCTTTCCGCACTTAACCCTGGAGGTGTATCAGAAAAATGTCCGGGCGGTGAATTTCTACCATGCTCAGGGCTTTCGCATTGAAGACAGCGCCTGGCAGGATGACACCCAACACCCGACGTGGATCATGAGCTGGCAGGCGGATCAAACGCCGTTAAGGTAAGCTCGGGCCCCTCATATTTCTCGACCCAGGCCAGCGCCGTGTTCCCTGCGCAACCATTCCCCAGCTTCGAGCTGGGGAGATCTTTGGTCAGCACGTTAACCGCCCCGTTTTTACAGATCCCACCTTCGGTGGGCTCAAGGTCGGGCCAGGCTCCCTGATGAATACAGATCACGCCTGGCTTAATCCCGTCGCTGACCACCGCCCCTGCCAGCACCTGTCCACGCTGGTTCCAGACGCGCACCACGTCACCGTCCGCAATCCCACGCGCTTTGGCGTCTAAAGTATTCAGCGTAATTGGCTCCCGCCCGGCGACCGCATACTGCTCGCGCAGAGAGGTGTAATTAAGCTGACTGTGCAGACGATGCGCCGGATGGGCAGACAGCACCTGCAGCTGCTCCGGCTGAGCGTTGCCGTGCCACTCGTCCGGCTCCAGCCACGAAGGGTGTGGCGGACAATCGGCATATCCAAAGCTGGCGATGCGCTCGCTGTAGATCACAATCTTGCCGCTCTCGGTTTTCAGCGGATGGTTTTCCGGGTCGCGACGGAAATCGGCGAAACGGACAAATCGGGCGTTCTGTTCGCTTTCCGGCATTTCGAGAATCTGGTTCGCCTCCCAGAATTCAGCAAATGGCGGAAGCGTCACGCCCTGCGCCGCACCACGCTGTCCGGCGATCTGGTAGAAACTCTCCAGCCACTGCAGGTCATTTTTCCCTTCGGTAAAGCGTTCGCGACCGCCCGCTTCCCAGAGCTCGCTCAGTTCAGCAAACACGTCAAAATCATCACGCGCTTCATCACGCGGGGCCACCACGCGCTTCATCGGCACCATATGCTGGTTGCTGTAATCGCCGGTCATGGTGAGATCGTTACGCTCAAACGACGTGGTCGCCGGCAGCACGATATCGGCATGTTTGGCCGAGGCGGTCCAGAAGCACTCGGAAATCACCACCAGCTCCGGCTTTTGCCAGGCGCGGATCAAGCGATTGGTATCCTGATGGTGCGTGAAGTTTGCCCCGCCCGCCCACCAGACAAACTTAATGTCCGGGAAGTGGCGGTCCAGACCGTTATGCTGATAAAAACCGCCCGGGTTTTCCAGGGCTTCAACGATTCGCGCCACCGGGATTTTATCCACGGCATCCACGCCGCCCTGCACCGAGCCTTGCAGGGACGCCAGCACCGCCGCTTTACGCGTTGGGTTACCGCCATTCGCAAAGTGATAGGAAAGACCAAAACCGCCGCCCGGCGTACCAATCTGTCCTAGCATCGCGGCAAGCGTCACCAGCATCCAGTGTTTCTGCTCGCCGAACTGCTGGCGCTGCATCCCCCAGCCGGACATTAACATCGTGGTATTTTTATGGAACAGTGCCGCCAGTTCGCGGATTTTAGCGGCTGGAACGCCACAAATTTCCGCGGCCCACTCTGCCGTTTTCACTACCCCATCAGATTCGCCCGTCAGGTAGTCGGCGAATTTGTCGAAGCCGGAGGTGCACCGGGCGAGGAAATCGCGGTCGTGCCAGCCGTTCTCCACCAGCGTATGGGCGATACCCAGCATCATCGCCACGTCGGTGCCCATATGAGGAGCAATCCACTCGGCGCTGTCGCCGAAGAAATCCATGGTTTCAGAACGCATCGGATCAATGCAGATGATGCGTTTGCCGCTTTTGCGCAGCGCGTCGAAATACCCAATCCCCTGCTCGTCGCTGGCATTCCAGGCAATTTTCAGCGTGTTCAGCGGGTTGGCGCTCCACAGCACCACCACGTCGGTGTGCTGCAGCACCAGCGGCCAGCTGGTCTGCTGCTGGTACACTTCGTTTCCTCCCACGACGTACGGCATGATCGCCTGCGCCGCGCCGGTCGAATAGTCTCCCAGATGACCGGTATAGCCCCCGGCCAGGCTCATGTAGCGCTGCAGCAGGGTCGAGGCCTTGTGCAGCACGCCGTTCGAGCGCCAGCCATAGGAGCCGGCAAAAATGGACGATGGGCCATAGCTGTCGCGAATGCGCTTATGCTGCGTATGGATCAGCGCCAGCGCATCGTCCCAGCTCACGCGAACAAACTCATCCTGACCACGGATCCCCTGCGGTTTATCCGGCGAGGCCAGAAAACCTTTGCGCACCATCGGCCATCGCACGCGCGTTTTGCTGTGCACCTGATCGCGTACGACGGTCTGTAACGAATTGGGATGTTGTGTTGGCAGTGCCCCACGGGACGACAGAACATTTTCGCCATCGGTTTCGACCAGCATCGACCCCCAGTGGGCGGCGGTCAGAATGGTTTTTGTTGAGGTGCTCAAGCGTGCGCTCCTGGTTGCGTGCAGGTTTACGGCCTTCTCGTTGAGGTCGTTTATGGTTTGTCACAAATTTCAGAGTTATACCCGGAATTTTCTCCGTATCTGGACGTCATAATCAACTGCCACGCTCGCCGTGGCAAAGAATAAAAAGGATTAAGGAAAGAAGATGAAAAAACGCGTACTCGTTATTGCCGCTCTGGTGAGCGGTGCACTGGCTGTTTCTGGCTGCACAACCAACCCTTACACCGGTGAGCGCGAAGCGGGTAAATCCGGCATTGGCGCAGGTATCGGCTCGCTGGTCGGCGCAGGCGTTGGGGCACTCTCCTCCTCCAAGAAAGACCGCGGCAAAGGTGCGCTGATTGGCGCAGCGGCAGGTGCGGCGCTGGGCGGCGGCGTCGGTTATTACATGGACGTGCAGGAAGCGAAACTGCGCGACAAAATGAAGGGAACCGGCGTGAGTGTCACCCGCAGCGGCGATAACATCATCCTGAACATGCCGAACAACGTGACCTTTGACAGCAGCAGCGCCACGCTGAAACCTGCGGGCGCGAACACCCTGACCGGCGTGGCGATGGTGCTGAAAGAGTACAACAAGACCGCCGTGAACGTGATTGGCTACACCGACAGCACCGGCAGCCAGGATCTGAACATGCGTCTGTCTCAGCAGCGTGCCGATTCCGTGGCCAGCTCCCTGATAACCCAGGGCGTTGAAGCAAACCGCATCCGCACCAGCGGCATGGGCCCTGCCAATCCTATCGCCAGCAACAGCACGGCGGAAGGTAAAGCGCAAAACCGTCGCGTAGAGATTACGTTGAGCCCGATTCAGTAATCCCCGAGGGAGAGGGCCGGGGTGAGGGCAACAGACCGCACACCCCGGCATGAACCACTTGCCATCGTTGATTTTCCCGCTAAGGTATTCTCACTAAATTCAGGGAAATCAGCGATGAGCAAACCAGCCCGGGCCACCATCAGCGACGTGGCGAAAGCCGCCAAAACCGGTAAAACCAGCATTTCGCGCTACCTTAACGGCGAGAAACATCTGCTGTCCGACGCATTGCTGGCGCGTATTGAACAGGCCATTGCCGATCTCGACTATCGTCCCAGCCTGATGGCGCGCGGGCTCAAACGCGGTCGCACCCGTTTGATCGGCCTTATTATCGCCGATATCACCAACCCTTACTCCGTCAACGTCCTCAGCGGTATCGAGGCCGCCTGCCGCGAGAAGGGCTTCACGCCGCTGGTCTGTAATACCAACAACGAAGTCGACCAGGAGCTGCACTACCTCGATCTGCTGCGCAGCTACCAGGTGGAAGGGATTGTGGTTAACGCAGTAGGCATGCGTGAAGAGGGCCTGAACCGCCTGCAGCAGTCCTCTCTGCCAATGGTCCTCATCGACCGTAAAATCCCGGAATTCGCCTGCGATGTCGTCGGGCTGGATAACACCCAGGCAGCCACAACCGCGACCGAGCACCTGATCGAACAGGGCTTCGAAGCGATTCTTTTCCTGAGCGAACCGCTGGGCATGGTAAATACCCGACGCGACCGCCTGGCGGCATTTCGCGCCACGCTTGCGCGTTATCCCGGTGCGATCGCCGAAAATGCCGAAACGCCGCTTCACGAAGCCGACCAGATCGACAACACCCTGCGCCAGTTCCATACCCGCCATCGCGGGATGCGCAAAGCCGTTATCTCCGCCAACGGGGCGCTGACGCTTCAGGTCGCCCGCTCGCTCAAGCGCATTGGCCTGCACTGGGGCAGCGATATCGGTCTGCTGGGCTTTGATGAGCTGGAGTGGGCGGAGCTCGCTGGCGTGGGTATTACGACCCTTAAACAACCCACCTGGCAGATTGGCTATGCCGCTGTAGAACAAGTGATTCGTCGTATTGAAGGCACCCGCGATGCCGTACGCGAGCAGGTCTTCTCCGGCGAGCTGATCGTTCGCGGCTCCACCGCCCGTTAATTCCCCCTTGTGATAGCGATCATAAATTCGACATCCTGATCTTTTCTTTGGAACCGGTTCCATCTAGCGTAATAGTATTGATATGTTGCGATGGAGTCCGAAGATGGGCAGGAAAATCATGGTGGTCACCGCCGCGTACGGCGCGGAACAGGTGCGACAGGCAGGCGGTCAGCGGGCGATGCTCCCCGTTATTGCAGGCGCAGGGGCAGACGGCGTGGAGATCCGCCGCGAACTGTTTAACAGCGAAGAGCTGCTGGCGCTGCCTGCACTGAGCGAATCCATCGAGCTAATGGGTCTGCTGGCGTGCTACTCCGCGCCCGCCGCCCTGTTTATGGCCGACGGCACCCTTAACCCGGACCTGCCCCGCTATCTCTCTGAGGCCAACACCCTTAACGCCCTGTGGCTGAAGGTTTCCCTCGGCCATTTCAGCGACACACATCCTCTCGACGCCCTGCGCGCCCTGCTGAATGCCAGCGGTATGGCGCTTGTTGTGGAGAACGATCAGACCGACTGCGGGCAGCTCGCGCCCATGCGGCGCTTCCAGGCCGCCTGTCGGGAAATGGCGTTGCCCGTCACGCTGACCTTCGACATGGGCAACTGGCTGTGGGTCGGCGACTCCCCCGAAGAAGCCGCACGTCACCTGGCCCCTGCGGTGAGCTATATCCACGTTAAAGCCGCCGTGCCGCATAAAGATAACTTCCGCGCCGTGGCGCCGGACCGCGCAGACGCGCGCTGGCTGGATCTGCTCGGCCAGCTGCCTGTAAATGCTCCGCGCGGTATTGAGTTCCCGCTGGAAGGGGCGGATTTAACCGCCGTTACCCGTCATTACGTCAACCTGCTGCGCGAGGAGTAAATCATGCACAAAACGCTGGATGCCATCACGATCGGCGAGGCTATGGCGATGTTTGTCGCGACCGAAACGGGCGAACTGAGCGCGGTAGAGCACTTTATGAAACGCGTAGCGGGCGCAGAGCTGAACGTCGCGACCGGCCTGGCGCGTCTCGGTCTGAACGTCGGCTGGGTCAGCCGCGTGGGGGATGACAGCTTTGGCCATTTCGTTCTCGACTCGCTGAAAAAAGAGAATATTGATGCCGCAGGCGTCACCCTGGACGGACGCTTTCCTACCGGCTTTCAGCTTAAATCGAAGGTCGAAAATGGAACCGATCCCATTGTGGAGTATTTCCGCAAAGGTTCGGCGGCAAGCCATCTCTCAACGGAAGATTACCACGCCGGCTATTTTGCCTCCGCGCGCCATCTGCACCTGAGCGGCGTGGCGGCGGCGCTCTCTGACAGTTCCTATGAACTGCTGGACCATGCGGCAACGACCATGAAGTCGCTGGGCAAAACGATCTCTTTCGATCCGAATTTGCGCCCGGTGCTGTGGAAAAGCGAAGCGGAAATGGTCGAGAAGCTGAACCGTCTGGCGTTCCAGGCGGACTGGGTTCTGCCGGGCCTGAAAGAGGGGATGATTCTGACGGGTGAAAATACGCCGGAAGGCATTGCTGATTTCTATCTGAATCAAGGGGTAAAAGCGGTGGTGCTGAAGACCGGTGCCGATGGTGCATGGTTCAAAACGGCCGACGGCGAACAGGGCGCGGTCGCGGCGGTGAAGGTTGAGAACGTTGTCGACACCGTCGGCGCGGGCGATGGCTTTGCCGTAGGCGTCATTAGCGCCCTGCTGGAAGGCAAACCGCTGCAGCAGGCCGTCGCGCGGGGCAATAAGATTGGCTCGCTGGCGATTCAGGTGCAGGGCGACAGCGAAGGATTGCCAACGCGAGCAGAGCTCGGCGTTTAAATTCCCTCTCCCTGTGGGAGAGGGCCAGGGTGAGGGCAGCATGCCACACCAAATAATTAAGCCACCGTGTACCCTACAGACAACGGCGGTAACAACCTCAACAACAGAGGCAAGCCTATGAACAGTTCGACCAATGCAGTAAAACGCTGGTGGTACATCATGCCAATCGTGTTTATCACGTACAGCCTGGCGTACCTCGATCGTGCCAACTTCAGCTTCGCGTCCGCGGCGGGGATCACCGAAGACCTCGGCATCACCAAAGGTATTTCATCCCTGCTGGGTGCCCTTTTCTTCCTGGGCTACTTCTTCTTCCAGATCCCCGGCGCGATTTACGCGGAACGCCGCAGCGTGCGTAAGCTGATCTTCATCTGTCTGATCCTGTGGGGCGCCTGCGCGTCACTGACCGGCGTGGTGAACAATATTCCTGCCCTGGCGGCCATTCGCTTTATCCTCGGCGTCGTTGAGGCAGCGGTCATGCCGGCGATGCTGATTTACATCAGCAACTGGTTTACCAAATCTGAACGTTCACGCGCGAATACCTTCCTGATCCTCGGTAACCCGGTCACCGTACTGTGGATGTCGGTAGTCTCCGGCTACCTGATCCAGTCCTTCGGCTGGCGCGAGATGTTTATCATCGAAGGGGTACCCGCAATTATCTGGGCATTCTGCTGGTGGGTGCTGGTAAAAGATAAGCCTGCCCAGGCGAAGTGGCTTTCCGAAGATGAAAAAGCCGCGCTGCAGGCGCAACTGGATAAAGAGCAGCAGGGGCTGAAGGCGGTACGCAACTACGGCGAAGCGTTCCGCTCCCGCAACGTTATCCTGCTCTGCGCGCAGTACTTTACCTGGAGTATCGGCGTGTACGGGTTTGTGCTGTGGCTGCCGTCGATTATCCGCAGCGGCGGCGAGAACCTCGGCATGGTGGAAGTGGGCTGGCTCTCTTCCGTACCGTATCTCGCCGCGACCATCGCGATGATCGTTGTCTCCTGGGCGTCGGACAAGCTGCAAAACCGCAAGCTGTTTGTCTGGCCGCTGCTGCTGATTGCCGCTTTCGCCTTCATCGGCTCGTGGGCGGTGGGCGCGAATCACTTCTGGGCCTCTTATACCCTGCTGGTGGTTGCCGGTGCCGCCATGTACGCCCCGTACGGTCCGTTTTTTGCCATCATCCCGGAAATGCTGCCGCGTAACGTCGCGGGCGGTGCAATGGCATTGATTAACAGTATGGGCGCGCTGGGGTCGTTCTGCGGATCCTGGTTCGTCGGCTATCTGAACGGTGTGACCGGCAGCCCATCCGCGTCGTACATCTTTATGGGGGTAGCGCTTTTCGCCTCCGTGTGGCTTACTTTGATTGTTAAGCCTGCTAATAATCAACAGCACCTCGTCGGCGCACGCCACGCCTGAATCCTTAAAAATCAACGGAGATTAGCATGAAGCCGTCCGTCATTTTGTATAAAGCTCTGCCGGAAGATCTGCAGAAACGCCTGGAAGAACACTTCACCGTTACGCAGGTGAAGAACCTGAGCCCGGAGACCGTGGCGCAGCACGCCGATGCGTTCGCCAACGCCGAAGGCCTGCTGGGTTCAAGCGAAAAAGTGGATGTCGCCCTGCTGGAGAAAATGCCGAAGCTTCGTGCTACCTCAACCGTTTCCGTGGGTTATGACAATTTCGACGTGGATGCCCTGAACGCCCGTAAAATCCTGCTGATGCACACGCCGCATGCCCTGACGGAAACCGTGGCAGATACGCTGATGGCGCTGGTGCTCAGCACGGCCCGTCGCGTGGTGGAAGTGGCCGAGCGTGTGAAAGCCGGCGAATGGACGAAAAGCATTGGGCCGGACTGGTTCGGCGTGGATGTGCATGGCAAAACGCTGGGCATCGTGGGTATGGGGCGTATCGGGCTGGCGCTGGCGCAGCGCGCGTATTTCGGCTTCAACATGCCGATTCTGTATAACGCGCGCCGTCATCACAGTGAAGCAGAAGAACGCTTCAACGCGCGTTACTGCGAGCTGGATACGCTGCTGCAGGAAGCCGATTTTGTTTGCCTGATCCTGCCGCTGACGGATGAAACGCGCCATCTGATTGGCAAATCCGCGTTTGAAAAAATGAAGAAGTCCGCCATCTTCATCAACGCGGGTCGCGGCCCGGTGGTGGATGAGCAGGCGCTGATTGAAGCGCTGCAAAGCGGCGAGATCCACGCCGCGGGTCTGGACGTGTTTGAGCAGGAGCCGCTTCCGGTGGATTCCCCGCTGCTGAGCATGCCAAACGTCGTCGCCCTGCCACACATCGGCTCTGCTACCCACGAGACGCGCTACAATATGGCGGCGACGGCAGTAGATAACCTGATAGCCGCGCTTGCTGGAAAAGTAGACAGGAACTGCGTTAACCCGCAGATCCAACAGTAGAAACGAAAAAACCCGCCAGAAGGCGGGTTTTTGAATTTTGTGCTACTGGGTTGGAAGCTTACAGGCTTACAACGTTACCAGCTGCTGGGCCTTTAGCGCCGCTTTCGATGGTGAAGGAAACTTTCTGACCTTCGTCCAGAGATTTGTAGCCATCGTTCTGGATAGCAGAGAAGTGTACGAACACGTCTTTAGAGCCATCGTCAGGAGTGATGAAGCCGAAACCTTTATCAGCGTTGAACCATTTAACCAGACCAGTCATTTTAGCAGACATAGAAATTACCTTATTAACAAATATATTGTGCCTTCCGGCTTGATGGATTGCGTTACAGATTTTTAAGCGATGAAGGAAGGGTCACTACGAAGGGTATCTATGGATAACAATCTGGACTGCTTTACTAAACTGCTTTAGGTCTGTGTAACAAACCGACGCGAACAGTTATACCGATGTGGTAGAGGAATGACAAGCGTTATTTTCTGAATGCCGAAAAAAAACCCCGCCTGAGGCGGGGTTTTTCGGTTTATTCTGTGGCAGCGACTGCTGCACCCCACGCCTGGCTAAAGGCCTGGTGCTGGGCGGCCAGCGGCCCAATCAGCGTATTGTACTGACTTGCCTGCTGCGAGGTTGGGAACTGAATGCCGTTGGCAACAAAGCTCACCTGTGTCCCCTGCTGCGAGATGAAATCCCCGACCTGAACCAGCTGCTGAGTGAAGACCTGCGCGGCCGGAATCAGCGGTTGTATCGCTTCAGACGGTTTCGTCACTACTTTCTCATACACTTTATCGAAGACCGGTTTGAGATCCTCGCCCTGCTTCAGCGCAGAACGTGACGCGTCAGCCTGCATTTTCGCATTTTGCAGCTGCTGGCTCAGCACGCCGAGCGCACCGTTGGACTGGCGCAGCGGCTCGCGCTGAGTCATATAATCCTGGGGAACACGGATGGCGTTCACGCTATCCACTACCGGGCGGATACCGGAGTCCATCGCCTGGCTCACCTGCTGTGAATACCCATAAAGAATGGCGTAATCGGACACAAAGGGGCCAAACTGTTTTTTCTGATCCGCAGTCAGCGTCGGCAACCGCTCGCCGCTGCGCATCACTGTATTCTGCAGAAAATCGATAAACGCTTTGCGCTGATCGCCTTCTTTATCAAAACACCCACTCAGGCTAACAACCATCAACAACGCCGCAATAGGCGCAAACCAGCGAGAGCAGGACTTTCCTGTCGCCATTTTATTACTCCTTTCACCCAAAAAAGCGCACACCGGCACACGCGTGCCCGACGCTGACAAGGATAGTCCAGGTCAGCCTTGCAAGATACTCTTTTCATGTAAAACGGCTATTGCCGATTTATTTCTTACTATTTACAAAAAAATACCTGGCGAAGCCGACATATGGTTAATCAGGGAATTAGCATAACTATCCAGATAGCTGAATCGCGTAAAGCGATCGTTACCGCACGATTAATCACAGCCGTGACGATCCTTGGTTTGTATTAGGGACTATTCTTAATTGGCTCTCTGATGTTCTTGATCACGATGTGAGATTTAAGAGGAGTTCTCAATGGAATATAAAGATCCTGAGTTTGAGCTGCTGAGCAGTCTGGAACAGATCGTTTTTAAAGATGTACCGCAGGCCATTACCCTGCAACAAAAATCCAATCCCTTTACAGAATATGAGCAATTGCGCAAAGGGACAGGACTGAAAACTGAAGAATTCGCCAGAGCGATGGGTGTCAGCGTGGCTATGGTGCTGGAGTGGGAGTCAAAACGAGAGAAACCCACCCCAACCGAGTTAAAGCTGATGCGCCTGATTCAGGCCAACCCTGCACTCAGCAAACAGATAGCGTAGTAAAGTTTGAACGCCCCCGCCTCTGCGGGGGCTTGTGTTTAAAGGCTCTCGAAACGCCAGCCCGTCTCTTCCCACACCATCTCGTGCGTCAACGTTAACCCTTTTAAAAACGCATCATCGTGTGACACCACCAGCAGCGCGCCGGGGAAACCAGCCAGCGCCGCTTCAATAGCCTGCACTGAAGCCAGATCCAGATGGTTGGTCGGTTCATCCAGCAACAGGAGCTGCGTGGCCTCCCCGCGCCAAAGCACGCAGGCCAGCGCAGCCTTCAGACGCTCACCGCCGCTCAGTTCCGCCAGCGGGAGCGAGACTTTGTCGGCCCCCAGCTGAAGCTGGGCTAAACGGGTGCGTAACATACCCTCTTCCAGGGGCGTATTGCCCAGGTTGAGGTGCGTCATGACCGACTGCGACAGATCGAGCCGGGAAAGATGCTGATCGAGATAAGCACAGCTGACCGATACCTTGCAGGTTCCTGAGCGTGGACTAATGTCACCGAGGATGGCTTTCAACAGCGTCGATTTCCCGCAGCCGTTCGGACCTTTTAGCGCCACGCGCATTGGCCCATCCATCCGCCAGCTAAGCGGAGAAACAGGCACATGCGGTAACACCAGATCTTCCAGCACCAGCACCTGTTTACCTTCCGGGATCTGACTCCCCGGCAGGGTAAACATCACCGGGTTATCTTCCTCAACCCGCTCACGCGCCTTGTTTACCGCGGCATTCAGGGCTTCATTTTGCTCGCTGTGCTGTTTTTTCCAGGCGCCGATACGTTCCTTTGCCGCGCCTTTGTATTGACGCGTTCAAACGACGCGATATTCAGGGTATCGACGGTGCGTAATGTTTTTGCCGAGCGCCGCTGGCTGTCGTCATGCTCTTTTTGCATACGAGCGCGGGTGCGTTTGCGCTCCGTGGCCGCATGTTCCAGCGCCGCGCGGGCCGCCTGCTGTTCGGCATCGCGCTGGGTTTGATAATCCGCATAATTCCCGCCGTAGCTGCGCAGGCCACCGCTGCTCAGCTCAAGAATACGCGGCACCTGCGCCAGCAGCTCACGGTCATGGGAGGCGACGAGCACGCCGTCCTGATAACGGGCAAGCTGGTCGTAGAACCACGCCCGTCCTTGTCGATCCAGATGGTTAGTCGGTTCGTCCAGCAGCAGGAAATCCGCTTCAGCCGTAAACGCCCCGCACAGCAGCGCGCGAATACGCTCGCCGCCGCTGAGCTCACCGGCTGGCTTATCTGGATCAAACGGCGGAAGTTTCGCCCGGACAAACGCCTCGCCAAGACGTTCAGCTAAATCCCAGAATCCATCAAGCATTTCCAGATCGTCAGGCTGGTAATCGCCGCTGTCGATACGCGCTCGCGCCGCGAAGATGGCCTCGTACCCGAGCAGCTCAGCCAGCGTCGTGTGCGGCAAAATGTCCTGCTGCTGAGCCACATAGACATGTGTTCCGGTACGTTCAATATGCCCGCTTGCAGGCTCATCAAGCCCCGCCAGCAGACGCAGCAGACGCGTTTTCCCGCTGCCGTTGCGGCCAACCAGAGCGCACAGAGACGGCTCAAGAGAAAAACTCAGCGGACCAAAAAGGGTATCGCCCGTCGCAAACTGACAGGTGACCTGATGCAAAATAAAAGAAGGGGACTGCGCAAAATGAGCCATAAGCACTCCTGAATGAAATCAAAATATCCCCTGCCCACGCGGTGGCGTTTAGCAAGGATCGAAATTCATCAGTCGTGTTTGTTCATTTTTGGGGGGCGCTCCAGAGCGAGAAATTTAACGGAGATAAGGATAGCGGTAATGGGTTGACCATTTCAAGGTTAAATTTTGGACGATTTGTACTCCCTCTCCCTTTGGGCTGAGGGATCCCCACCAAATATTGCTTGCACAGACGGCCCCCTCTCCCTTGAGGGAGAGGGCTGGGGTGAGGGGAAGCATACGATTCTGGTGGTCATTCCGTTCACTTTATGTTCCTTGCTACTCTGTAACGACAATACCCGTGAACGTGCCAGGGTGGCTCAATCGCCACCACCCTGGCTACCCGGGCTCCCGGCGGTAAATCGCCGCTACGCGGTACCTTCGGCTTATTCCTTCCGGCTTATCGGGGACGGGCGGAGGTAACATCCCTGTAAAGCCCACCCTCTCGGCGCATCCATGCGCCTCGCCCCGGCCTGCAGGAAACGCCTCAGCGATTTACAGCCGGACCATAGCGTCGCTGTAAGACCTCTGCCCGCAGTATGCTTTTCATTGCGGTAATTTTGCGAGTCTCTTTCCAGAAATGGTAATATCCTCAGTGGCATAGCTCAAATCTATTGCCGCCTGTTTTGATGAGCAGTAAGTTCTCTTTGCACCTGCAAAATCAGGTGCCGGGTTTAGCATCCTGGCTTATCTTATCGGCGGCACATTATGTGCAGCATGCTTTGCTACATCTCAATGGTGGGCTGAGCAGGGGCATCGAAAGATGCGCCGGTATCCGATAAGGCCGGTAATGCTAACTCTGTTCAGTCCACCACCAGCGAAGTTAGCATTTCCGGTGGTGGAAGCTTTATCACTTATCGGAGGCTGCCAATATGGCTACTACCTCAACCCAAGCTCATTCTTTATTCACCCTGCCCTTCAACCACGCCACCGACTTCACCGAACTGGCGGATAACTGCGAACGTTTTACCGACGCACTGGTAGATTGCGAAGAACCCGCCCCAAAAATGGCGCTTTACGGCAGACTTTATGCCTGTCTGAATCTTCTGCAACCCACGCTTCTGGAACCTGTTCCGGACGCTTTAAAAGCCAGCCTGACCGTGAAGGAACTCCCGTCACGCGTTCCGGCTTTCGAACCCGAATGCGATCAGCTGGGGCGCTACTGTCAGGAGCTTACGCAGATGCTGATGAACGGCTCACTGTCGCGACAATCTGAAATCGTGATGGAAGATTTGCTGTGCGAGCTGGTCAGCTACTTTGCTGATACGCTGAAGGCACCGCGCTGGCTGCAGACAGACGAAGGCACAATCGCGATCGGCTAAACCTGCCGGATGGCGCTGCGCTTATCCGGTCTACAAAAGACCCATAAAAAAACCCGCCGAAGCGGGTTTTTAGCATTTGTTACAACGGGCACATTACTGCAGCAGCGAAATATCCGCCACGCGCAGGAACAGCTCGCGCAGTTTTTCGAGCATGGAGAGACGGTTAATACGCAGTTCTTTATCTTCTACGTTCACCATCACTTTCTCGAAGAAGGCGTCGATCACGTCACGCAGCTCCGCCAGCTCCACCAGCGCTTCCTGGTAGCGACCTTCCGCGAAGTACGGCTCGAGCTTGTCGCGCAGCACCACAACCTGCATCGCCAGGGCGATCTCTTCCGGCTCTTTCAGCGTCGCGGCGTTTACGCGCTCGTTCAGCGTCTCGTCGGATTTCGCCAGGATGTTGGATACACGCTTGTTGGCCGCCGCCAGGGCAGATGCCGCTTCCAGCGTACGGAAGTGGGAAACCGCCTTCATACGCGCATCGAAATCAGCCGGACGGGTTGGACGACGCGCCAGCACCGCCTGAATGGTGTCGACGGTGTAACCTTCGTCCTGATACCACGCGCGGAAACGGCCGAGCATAAAGTCGATCACGTCATCCACAACGTTCGCGTTGGTCAGCTTGTCGCCGTACAGACGCACCGCTTCTTCGGTCAGGGTCTGCAGATCAAGGTTCAGGTTCTTCTCAACGATGATGCGCAGCACGCCCAGCGCGGCACGACGCAGCGCAAACGGGTCTTTATCGCCTTTCGGATGCTGGCCGATGCCGAAGATACCCGCCAGGGTGTCCATCTTATCGGCAATCGCTACAGCGCAGGCAACCGGGTTGGACGGCAGATCGTCGCCCGCAAAGCGCGGCTGATACTGCTCGTTCAGAGCTACGGCCACGTCTTCCGCTTCGCCATCGTGACGCGCGTAGTGCATGCCCATTACGCCCTGGGTGTCGGTGAATTCGAACACCATGTTGGTCATCAGGTCGCATTTGGAGAGCAGGCCCGCGCGGGTCGCGTGGTTAACGTCGGCACCGATTTCACGGGCGATCCAGCCGGACAGCTCCGCGATACGGTCGGTTTTGTCGCGCAGCGTACCCAGTTGCTGCTGGAACAGCACGGTCTGCAGGCGCGGCAGGTTATCTTCCAGACGCTTTTTACGGTCGGTATTGAAGAAGAACTCGGCATCCGCCAGACGCGGGCGCACCACTTTCTCGTTACCAGAGATAATCTGGCTCGGATCTTTCGATTCGATGTTCGCCACGAAGATGAAGTTTGGCAGCAGCTTGCCGTCGTTGGCGTAAACCGGGAAGTACTTCTGGTCACCCTTCATGGTGTACACCAGCGCTTCTGCCGGAACGGCCAGGAATTTCTCTTCGAATTTCGCGGTCAGCACAACCGGCCATTCCACCAGAGAAGTGACCTCTTCCAGCAGGCTGTCGCTCAGGTCGGCATTACCGCCAATCTTACGCGCCGCTTCTTCCGCGTCCGCTTTAATTTTGGCTTTACGCTGTTCGTAGTCGGCAATAACTTTACCGCGTTCCAGCAGGATCTGCGGATACTGGTCGGCATTGTCGATGGTGAACTCTGGCTCGCCCATAAAGCGGTGGCCGCGGATCACGCGATCGGACGCCACGCCCAGAATGGTCGCCGGGATAACGGTGTCGCCCAGCAGCAGGGTCACGGTGTGTACCGGACGCACGAAGTGTACGTCAGACGCGCCCCAGCGCATCAGCTTAGGAATCGGCAGCTTCGCCAGAGAAGTGGCGATCATGTTTGGCAGCAGCGCTTCCGCGCTTTCGCCTTTCACGTGGGCACGGTACAGCAGCCATTCGCCTTTATCGGTGGTCAGACGCTCGGCCTGATCGACGGTGATGCCGCAGCCGCGCGCCCAGCCTTCGGCAGCCTTGCTTGGCTTGCCTTCCGCGTCAAACGCCTGGGCAATCGCCGGGCCACGTTTTTCAACTTCACGATCCGGCTGAGACGCCGCCAGATTTGCCACTTTCAGCGCCAGACGACGCGGTGCAGCAAACCACTCAATTTTACCGTGCGCCAGGCCAGCGTTATCCAGCTCGGCGGTCACGTTCGCAGCAAAAGATTCAGCCAGGCTGCGCAGGGCTTTTGGTGGCAGCTCTTCGGTGCCGATTTCCACCAGGAAAGTTTTCTCAGACATGGCCGCCTCTTATTTGTTTCGGTTGCACATCGGGAAGCCAAGGGCTTCACGGGACGCGTAGTAAGCTTCTGCAACGGCTTTGGTCAGGGTACGAATACGCAGAATGTAGCGCTGACGTTCAGTCACGGAGATCGCTTTGCGGGCGTCCAGCAGGTTGAAGCTGTGGGCGGCCTTCAGAATACGCTCGTAGGCAGGCAGCGGCAGCGGAGTTTCCAGCGCCAGCAGCTGCTGTGCCTCTTTCTCGTACTGCTCGAAGCAGGTGAACAGGAAATCCACGTCCGCGTATTCGAAGTTATAGGTGGATTGCTCCACTTCGTTCTGATGGAACACGTCGCCGTAGGTGGTTTTACCCAGCGGGCCGTCGCTCCAGACCAGGTCGTAAACGCTGTCTACGCCCTGAATGTACATGGCCAGACGTTCCAGACCGTAGGTGATTTCACCGGTGATTGGCTTACATTCCAGACCGCCAACCTGCTGGAAGTAGGTGAACTGGGTCACTTCCATGCCGTTCAGCCACACTTCCCAACCGAGACCCCAGGCACCCAGCGTTGGGTTTTCCCAGTTGTCTTCCACGAAACGGATGTCGTGGATGGTTGGATCCATACCCAGCTCTTTCAGCGACCCGAGATACAGTTCCTGAATGTTGTCGGGTGATGGCTTAATCACAACCTGGAACTGATAGTAATGCTGCAGACGGTTCGGGTTTTCACCGTAACGACCATCGGTCGGACGACGGGAAGGCTGCACATACGCGGTCGCCATTGGCTCTGGGCCCAACGCGCGCAGGCTGGTCATCGGGTGTGAAGTGCCGGCGCCGACTTCCATGTCCAAAGGTTGAACAATGGTACAGCCCTGACGAGCCCAGTAATCCTGTAAGGTCAGGATCAGGCCCTGGAAGGTCTTGGTATCAAACTTTTGCATAGTATTTCGTGCTGGATACGTGTGGTTTTAAATGGAAGGGACCAGTATACCCGCTGGCTGCAAGATATACAGTACGAAACGGGGTTGTTTAGGGAAAATTGGGAAATAAGCCTTCCGGCCAGAACGCTGGCGGCGTCTGGTTGTTGATTATGCGAGCAGGCTAGCGCATGGAGAGATGTAAAAACTGACCGTCCGCATCAAACGAGCAGACAAAGCCCTCTTTACGCGCAGTATACCCTCTAAGCTCATAGCTGCCCTGAAAGCGCTCGAATCCGATGACGTTAATTTTCTGAACGTCCGAGTTATAGCGCCGAGCGGCCCGCTCTTTACAGAGCGCTTCCATATTCAGCGAACGCTCTGGGCTTATTTTTCCCTGCTGCGCTTTTTGCACGGGGACTTCCTGTGGCGCACTGCATCCTGCCAGCATCAACAGCAGAAAGAGTGATGCCACACGCTTCATCATCATTTTTATTACCGTCCTGGTCAGCGGCTGTTATTTTTAATATCAACACTTTTATAGATTAAGGTCTGCCATTCTGCGAATCTCGCGGTCTCCCGGCAAGCCTGCGCATAAAACTCAGAATTTTCCAAACGAAGACTTTTGGACAATGGGAGTCCCACTCACTTTACAGGGAATAAGAGGAACTGATGCCGTCAAAAATTAACTGGATTGATAACCTGCGAGGAATAGCGTGTCTGATGGTGGTCATGATCCACACGACGACCTGGTATGTCACGAATGCCCACAGCATCAGCCCCGTTAACTGGGATATTGCCAATATCCTCAACTCCGCGTCGCGCGTCAGCGTGCCGCTGTTTTTTATGATTTCCGGCTTTCTCTTTTTTGGCGAGCGTAGCGCGCAGCCGAGGCACTTCATCCGCATCGCGGCCTGCCTGGGGTTCTACAGCGCCGTTGCCCTGCTCTATATCACCCTGTTTACCTCCATTAACGCCGGGTTATCCCTCAAATATTTGCTGCAAAAACCGGTTTTCTACCACCTGTGGTTCTTCTTCGCCATCATCGTTATCTATTTGGTCTCTCCGCTCATTCAGGTGAAAAACGTCAGCGGGAAAATGCTTCTGGCCCTGATGGTGGTGATTGGCATCGTCGCCAACCCGAACACGATCTCGCAGAAAATCGACGGTTTCGAATGGTTGCCGGTAAACCTCTATATCAACGGCGACACCTTCTACTACGTGCTTTACGGCATGCTGGGGCGCGCCATCGGGATGATGGACACGCAAAAGCGCGGTCTGAACTGGCTCTGCGGAGCGCTGTTTATCGCCGGCGTGGCGGTGATTTCACGCGGGACGCTACATGAGCTTCAGTGGCGCGGCAATTTTGCCGATACCTGGTATCTGTATTGCGGGCCGATGGTCTTTATCTGTGCCGTATCGCTGCTCACGCTCGTTAAAAACACCTTGAACGCGCGTCCCCTTCCCGTGCTGGGCTTTATCTCGCGGCACTCGCTGGGAATTTACGGTTTTCACGCGCTGGTGATCCACGCCCTGCGAACAAGGGGCGTTGAGCTCAAAAGCTGGCCGGTGCTGGATATCGTCTGGATTTTTGCCGCTACGCTGGTTATCAGCCTGTTGCTGTCGATGCTGCTGCAAAAAATAGATACCCGCAGCTTCGTCAGCTAACGCTGCGCTGCCGGGCGCGGTGGTACTGGCGCGGGGAGGAGAAGCCTGCCGCCAGCGAGGCCTGTTCCACGCCGCGCCCCTGCATCAGCCACTGCTCCGCCACCGCCAGACGCAGCTGCTCCAGATAATCGCGGACGCTAATCCCTAAATGCGTCTGGAAAAGCCGGGTGAGATGGCGCGGGCTGACGTGCGCCAGTGCGGCGATATCAGGCAAGCTCCACGTTTTTTGCGGCTCGGCGGTGAGCGCATCCTGCGCCCGATGGATCGCCGGATGAAGATGGTTGCGATAGCGCAGCCACGGTGAAAGCTGGGGATCGTCACCGGAACGGCGGAACCAGACCACCATCTCGCGCGCCACGGCCAGCGCCTTTTCGGGACCGCACAGGCGGTTAATCATATGCAGCGCCAGATCGATGCCCGACGTGATCCCCGCGCTGGTCCAGATATTCTCGTCCTGTACAAAGATGCGGTTTTCTTTAATCGTCGCCGTGGGAGCCACAGTGCGTAAACGGCTGATAACGTCATGATGGGTTGTGCACTGTTTGTTATTCAGCAGGCCCGATTTCGCCGCCAGCAGTGCACCAGAACAGACGCACATCACCGTGATATCCCGGCGCTGAATGACCGGCTGCAGACGCATTAGCCAGTGCTGGATCTGCTGCGCCTGCGGCGTTGAGAACTGAACGCGGGAGTCGCTCACCCCCGGCAGGACCAGCAGACTCCCCGGAGGCAGACTTTCCGGCAACGGCTGGATGCCGCCCATCGTCAGGCCTATCGACGTCGGCACGTCCGGTTGCGGCCCAATGTAATGCAGACGAAACGCGTCGCCAGCCAGCACAAAGGTCTCCGCCGGGCCTGACATATCCAGTGCCAGTACCCCGGGTAACATCACGAACCAGACGTCGATGCGCATTATAGTGACTCCAGCGTCTCCGCTACCGTTTTAATTTCGGCAAAACGCCCGGCCAGTACCGTCTCGGTACGATGGCGAATTTCCGCTGCGCTCAGGGTAATGCCCTTGTACATCATGGGAAACGTCAGCGTTGCCTCGCTCACAAACGTCACAGCATAACCCAAATCGGATGCTACCCGAGCGGTGGTTTCACAGCATTGTTCCGTACGAATGCCGCAGATAATCAGCTGGTTGATATCACGCTCGCGCAGCCAGCGGTCAAGCCCGGTATCCGTGAAGGCATTATGGACGTGTTTCTGGAAAACCACATCCGGCTGATGACGCAAAAAGGCCATCGGTTTGACATAGCCGCTTTGCAGCGTGAAGGGGCCGTCTTCATCCACATGAAAAATATCAACGACTGGAATACCGCGCGCCTGGCAGCCTTCAATCAGCCCCAGCATCGCCTGCTGAAAGGCAGGAATGTCGCCCTCCTGCCAGTAAGGGCGATGATGGAAGGACTGCTGAGTATCAATATTGATGAGTGCAATGCGTGACATGATAAATCTCCTCGCCAGTGGGTGTGTCACCATACTGGCAAGGAAAGAGAGGCACGCACAGACCAAAAAAGGACATCCTCGTGCCTCTGTCGGACAAGCGAGTTTATGACATCAGCGGCAGCAGCTGCTGATAGATTTTGCGGAACACCTCGCGCCTTTCTGCATAACGGGCATGTCCTGCCGCGTCAGGCACATGCGCCTGTTCAAGCGTAAGCTGCGGCAGCAGCTGCGAAAGCGGCTTTTCCGGGTTCATAGCGATCTGCGCCAGACGCGCGGCGCCGAGCGCGGGGCCAACATCCCCTCCCGTGCGGAAATCCAGCTGCAACCCGCTGATATCCGCCAGCATCTGTCGCCAGTAAGGGCTTCGCGCGCCGCCACCAATCAGGGTGACGCTCGCCGGTTTCAGGCCGCAGTCGTGCACTACATCCATTCCGTCGGCCAGTGCATACCCCACACCTTCCAGAACCGCACGCGCCAGCTCTGCCGGGCCGTGCTGATGGGTTAGGCCAAAGAATACCCCTTTCGCTTCCGGGTTGTTGTGCGGCGTACGCTCGCCAGAAAGATAGGGTAAAAACCAGACGGTACTCGCCGCGTCATCCGCCTGCTGCGCCGCCGCGATGAGTGCCGGAACGTCCGCCATGCCGGTAAGCTTCGCCGCCCAGTCCAGGCAGGATGCCGCGCTCAGCATCACCGACATCAAATGCCATTTTCCCGGAAGCGCATGACAGAAACTGTGCACAGCGCTTTCGGGATTGCTGCGATAGCCGTCGCTGACGGCAAAATAGACCCCAGAGGTTCCCAGCGACAGCATCGCCTGCCCCGCCTCAACCATCCCAACACCCACGGCACCCGCCGCGTTATCACCGCCCCCGGCCACCACCGATACGGCAGGCATATTCCAGCGTTCCGCAACGTCTGGCAGCAGCGTACCCGTCACCTCACAGCCTTCGAACAGCGCGGGCATATGTTCCCGGGTCAGATGGCAGGCATCCAGCATCGCCTCGCTCCAGTCGCGCTTCGCCACGTCGAGCCACATCGTGCCGGCGGCATCGGACATGTCGCTGGCGAAATCGCCCGTCATGCGAAAACGCAGATAGTCTTTTGGCAACAGGACTTTCGCCACCTGACGGAAAATCTCCGGCTCGTGGCGCTGTACCCACAAAAGTTTTGGTGCGGTGAAGCCCGGCATCATCAGGTTGCCCGTAACCTCGCGGGACGTGGGCACACGCGCTTCAAGGATTGCGCACTCTTCCGCACAGCGGCCATCGTTCCAGAGAATAGCCGGGCGCAGAACGCGATGCTGGCTATCCAGCATCGTTGCACCATGCATTTGTCCGGCAATGCCCAGCGCTTTCACGTCGCGCAGGCTGTGCTGCTCGCCTAAGGCTTTCATCGCGCGATCCGTCGCCTGCCACCACTGCTCCGGGTCCTGCTCCGACCACAGCGGATGCGGGCGTGAAACCTGCAGCTTTTCAGTCTGCGTTGCTAACACGTCGCCCTGCTCGCTTAACAGGATGGCTTTCACACCCGATGTGCCAAGATCGATCCCGATATACATTGTGGTGACTCCTTTGACAGAAATGCCCGGTGGCGCTTCCGCTTACCGGGCCTGCATGCTGTTATTTATCGAACAGGTATTGATTAACCAGGTTTTCCAGCAATTCCTGATGCCCGCTCTGGTGCTGCGGCGCCAGCTGCTGTTGTTCAGCGTACTTCGCGATGTCCGCAAGCGATAACTGACCCTTCAAAATTTGCTGGCCCAGCTCACTGTTCCAGCCGCTGTAGCGCTTCGCCACGCGCTTATCCAGCTCGCCGTCTTCAATCATACGCGCCGCCACTTTCAGCGCCAGCGCCATGGTGTCCATCGCGCCAATGTGGCCGTAGAACAGATCGTATTTGTCGGTGCTCTGGCGACGCACCTTGGCGTCAAAGTTAAGGCCGCCGGTAGTGAAACCGCCCGCTTTGACGATCTCGTACATCACCAGCGCATTCTCTTCCACGCTGTTCGGGAACTGGTCGGTATCCCAGCCCAGCTGCGGATCGCCGCGGTTCGCATCTACCGATCCGAAGATGCCCAGCGCAATCGCAGAGGCAATTTCGTGATGGAATGAGTGGCCCGCCAGGGTAGCGTGGTTAGCCTCAATATTCACTTTGATCTCTTTTTCCAGACCAAACTGCTTCAGGAAGCCATACACGGTGGCGACATCATAGTCGTACTGATGCTTGGTTGGTTCCTGCGGTTTAGGCTCGATCAGCAGCGTGCCGCGGAAGCCGATTTTGTGCTTATGGTCGACAACCATCTGCATAAAGCGGCCAATCTGCTCGCGCTCCTGGCGCAGGTCGGTATTGAGCAGGGTTTCATAGCCTTCTCGGCCGCCCCACAGGACATAGTTTTCGCCGCCCAGCTGATGCGTAGCGTTCATTGCCGTCACCACCTGCGTAGCCGCCCAGCTAAACACTTCCGGATCCGGGTTGGTGGCCGCACCCGCACCGTAGCGTGGGTTGGTGAAGCAGTTTGCCGTACCCCAGAGCAGCTTCACGCCGCTTTGCTGCTGTTTTTCTGCCAGCACGTCCACCATCTGCGCAAAATTGTTCAGGTACTCTTTCAGCGACGCCCCTTCCGGCGATACGTCAACATCATGGAAGCAGTAGTACGGCACGTTCAGCTTGTGGAAGAACTCAAACGCCACGTCGGCTTTGCGTTTTGCCAGCTCGATGGCCTCACCCGGCTGTTGCCACGGACGGTCAAAGGAACCCACGCCGAACATATCGGCGCCGTTCCAGCAGAAGGTATGCCAGTAACAGGCGGCAAAGCGCAGATGATCTTCCATGCGCTTACCCAGCACCAGCTCATCCGGATTGTAGTGACGAAATGCTAAAGGATTGGTCGTTTTTGGGCCTTCGTAACGAACGCGATCGAGTTGGTCGAAATAAGCTTGCATATTGAGCTCCATAATCAGGGTATGCGGCGAGTCGTTGATTCAGGAGTAATAGTGAATAGACATTTTGGGTTGCTCAATTACGTTATTTCACACTGCTATTGAGAGAATGCACAACTGTGCGCTGGCTCGCAAAATAATGCGCAGACAAACTATTTTTCGGCGCGCATTCCAGAATCAAATGTAATTAAGGCGTTGCGAATTTTAAAATCCGATCGCGGTCATAAATTCAGAAATAAACCAAATATCGTAATGAGAAGATAAAAATCTGTAATTGCCAGCCCGCCTTTCCGCGTTAAAAATTTGCTGCGACCCAGCAGTGAATGTTTCTTTTATCTCAGCGACACATACCCCTACAAAAAGGCCTAATAATTATGAAGATAAAGAACCTGACCCTAACGCTCTGCACTACGCTCCTCCTTGTAAGCTTTGCAGGGCATGCCAAGGAGGTCAAAATTGGCATGGCGATTGATGACCTGCGTCTGGAGCGCTGGCAAAAAGATCGCGATATTTTTGTGAAAAAAGCGGAATCACTCGGTGCGAATGTGTTTGTTCAGTCGGCTAACGGCAATGAAGAAACGCAAATGTCGCAGATCGAGAATATGATCAACCGGGGAGTCGATGTTCTGGTCATTATCCCTTATAACGGCCAGGTATTAAGTAACGTGGTGAAAGAAGCGAAGCAGGAAGGCGTAAAAGTTCTCGCTTATGACCGCATGATTAATAACGCCGATATTGATTATTATATTTCCTTCGACAATGAAAAAGTGGGCGAATTACAGGCGCAAAGCCTGATCGACAAAGTGCCTCAAGGCAATTATTTCCTGATGGGCGGTTCGCCGGTGGATAACAACGCCAAACTGTTCCGCGAAGGGCAAATGAAGGTCCTTAAGCCGTACATCGACAGCGGCAAAATTAAGGTGGTCGGCGATCAGTGGGCCGACGGATGGTTACCAGAAAATGCCCTGAAGATTATGGAAAATGCGCTGACGGCCAATAACAACAAAATTGATGCTGTCGTGGCTTCCAACGATGCCACAGCAGGCGGGGCTATTCAGGCTCTGAGTGCCCAGGGACTGGCCAGTAAAGTCGCGATTTCTGGTCAGGATGCCGACCTGGCGGGCGTAAAACGCATTATCGCAGGTACTCAGACCATGACGGTCTACAAACCGATTACCGAACTTGCCAATACGGCGGCGGAAATTGCCGTTGAGCTGGGCAACGGTAAGCAACCTAAAACAGATGCAACGCTGAATAACGGCCTGAAAGACGTTCCGGCTCGCCTGCTCACGCCAATTGAAGTCAATAAAGAGAACATTGACGCCACCGTTATTAAAGACGGTTTCCACAAGAAGAGCGAACTGTAATCCGGCGCAGCCCCTGCTCTGCGGGGGCGCATCACGTTGTACTGTTCTTCCCTCGGGTTATGTGGAGCAGTTATGCCTTATTTACTTGAAATGAAAAGCATCACCAAGCGCTTCGGCGCGGTGAAAGCCGTCGACAACGTCAGTCTCCGGTTGAACCCTGGCGAAGTGGTTTCGCTGTGTGGCGAGAATGGTTCGGGCAAATCAACGCTGATGAAAGTCCTGTGTGGGATCTACCCGCACGGCAGTTACGAAGGCGAAATTGTCTTTGCCGGTGAAGTCATCCAGGCGACGCACATTCGCGACACCGAACGTAAAGGCATCGCCATCATCCACCAGGAGCTGGCGCTGGTGAAACATCTCACCGTGCTGGAGAACATCTTCCTCGGAGCCGAGATTTCCCGCCACGGCGTGCTGGATTACGACACCATGACGCTCCGCTGTGAAAAGCTGCTGGCGCAGGTGAGCCTCAACATTTCACCGGATACCCGCGTGGGCGATCTGGGGCTGGGGCAACAGCAGCTGGTCGAAATTGCGAAGGCGCTGAATAAACAGGTCAGGCTGCTGATCCTCGATGAGCCAACGGCGTCACTCACCGAACAGGAAACTGCGGTTCTGCTCAATATTATCCGCGATCTGCAAAACCACGGTATCGCCTGCATCTACATTTCGCACAAGCTGAACGAGGTAAAAGCCATTTCGGACACCATCTGCGTGATCCGCGACGGGCAACACATCGGCACGCGTGAAGCTGCGGGCATGAGTGAAGATGACATCATCACCATGATGGTGGGCCGCGAGCTGACCGCGCTCTATCCGAATGAGCCCCACAGCCAGGGCGATGAAGTGCTGCGCGTGGAAAACCTGACCGCGTGGCACCCCGTTAACCGCCACATTAAGCGGGTCAATAACGTTTCGTTTTCCCTTCACAGCGGCGAAATTCTTGGGATTGCTGGGCTCGTCGGTGCCGGGCGCACCGAAGCCGTGCAGTGCCTGTTTGGCGTGTGGCCAGGGCGCTGGGAGGGCACGATATATATAGACGGCCAGCCCGTGAGAATCGACAACTGCCAGCAGGCGATTGCCCGCGGCATTGCCATGGTGCCGGAAGACCGCAAAAAAGACGGCATCGTACCGGTCATGGCGGTGGGTAAAAACATCACCCTTGCGGCACTCGATCGGTTCTCCGGCGCGCTGAGCAGCCTGGATGATGCCGCCGAGCAGCAGTGCATCCTCCAGTCGCTTGCCCGTCTGAAGGTCAAAACCTCCTCGCCGGAACTGGCGATTGGTCGACTGAGCGGTGGTAACCAGCAGAAGGCGATTCTGGCGCGCTGTCTGCTCCTCAATCCACGCATATTAATCCTTGATGAGCCGACGCGCGGGATCGATATCGGTGCCAAATACGAAATCTACAAACTGATTAATCAGCTTGTACAGCAAGGGATTGCCGTCATTGTCATCTCGTCTGAGTTACCCGAAGTGCTCGGCCTGAGCGACCGCGTGCTGGTCATGCACGAGGGGAAACTGAAAGCCAACCTGATTAACCAGAACCTGACGCAGGAGCAGGTGATGGAAGCCGCTTTAAGGAGCGAACGTCATGTCGAAAAGCAATCCGTCTGATATCAAAGTCGCTGTTCCGACGCCCGGCGCGTTCGCGGGGCTAAAAGCGCTGAACCTGCAGGTTTTCGTGATGATCGCGGCGATTATCGTCATCATGCTGTTCTTCACGTGGATGACGGATGGCTCGTACTTAAGCGCGCGTAACGTCTCAAACCTGCTCCGCCAGACCGCCATCACCGGCATCCTGGCCGTGGGCATGGTGTTCGTGATCATCTCTGCGGAAATCGACCTGTCGGTCGGGTCGATGATGGGTCTTCTCGGCGGCGTGGCGGCCATTTTTGACGTCTGGCTCGGCTGGCCGCTGCCGCTGACCGTGGCGGTGACGCTGGTACTGGGGCTGGTTTTAGGGGCCTGGAACGGCTGGTGGGTTGCCTATCGGAAGGTGCCATCGTTTATCGTCACCCTGGCGGGAATGCTGGCCTTCCGCGGGATCTTGATCGGTATCACCAACGGCACGACCGTCTCCCCGACCAGCGCGGCGATGTCCCAAATTGGCCAGAGTTACCTCCCGGACAGCATAGGCTTTACGATCGGCGTGGTGGGACTGCTGGCGTTTGTCGCGTGGCAGTGGCGTGGACGTATGCGCCGTCAGGCGCTGGGTCTTGCGTCGCCAGCGTCAACGTCCGTGGTCGGACGTCAGGCGCTGACGGCGGTCATTGTGCTGGGCGCCATCTGGCTTCTTAACGACTATCGCGGCGTTCCGACGCCGGTACTGCTGCTGGCGCTGTTACTGCTCGGCGGCATGTTTATGGCGACGCGCACCGCGTTTGGACGTCGTATTTATGCCATCGGCGGCAACCTTGAAGCTGCTCGCCTGTCGGGTATTAACGTCGAACGTACCAAGCTGGCGGTTTTCGCCATTAACGGCCTGATGGTCGCTATCGCCGGGTTGATCCTCAGCTCGCGTCTGGGGGCAGGCTCTCCTTCCGCCGGTAACATCGCTGAGCTGGATGCTATCGCTGCCTGCGTCATCGGTGGCACCAGCCTCGCAGGCGGTATCGGTAGCGTGGCGGGCGCGGTCATGGGGGCATTTATCATGGCGTCGTTGGATAACGGGATGAGTATGATGGACGTCCCGACGTTTTGGCAGTATATCGTCAAGGGGGCCATTCTTTTACTGGCAGTCTGGATGGACTCTGCCACCAAGCGACGAGCCTGATAACCGCATTGTGACTTAATTGGGAAGCGAGCCATGTTTGAAAAGCGTCACCGCATTACGTTGTTATTCAATGCCAACAAAGCCTACGACCGTCAGGTGGTAGAAGGCGTGGGTGAATATTTGCAGGCGTCGCAATCCGAATGGGATATTTTTATTGAAGAAGATTTCCGCACCCGTCTGGAGAACATCAAAGACTGGCTGGGTGATGGCGTTATCGCCGACTATGACGATCCCATCATCGAGCAGCTGCTAACCGACGTCGACGTGCCGATTGTGGGCGTCGGCGGCTCGTATCATTCACCCGAACACTACCCGCCGGTCCACTACATCGCCACCGATAACCATGCCCTGGTCGAGGCCGCCTTTCTCCATTTAAAGGAGAAAGGCGTCCATCGCTTCGCGTTTTATGGTTTACCCACCACCAGCGGCAAGCGCTGGGCCGTGGAGCGTGAACATGCGTTTTGCCAGCTGGTCGCACAGGAGAAGTACCGCGGCGTGGTCTATCAGGGGCTGGAAACCGCACCGGAAAACTGGCAGCACGCGCAAAACCGCCTGGCGGACTGGCTGCAAACGCTGCCACCGCAAACCGGCATTATTGCCGTGACGGACGCCCGCGCCCGACACGTGCTGCAGGTCTGCGAACATTTGCATATCCCGGTGCCCGAAAAACTGTGCGTGATTGGCATTGATAACGAAGAACTGACCCGCTACTTGTCCCGCGTGGCGCTCTCCTCCGTAGCACAGGGCACACGTCAGATGGGCTATCAGGCGGCAAAGCTGTTGCACCGTCTGCTGGATAAAGAGGCTCTGCCGCTTCAGCGCCTGCTGGTTCCCCCCGTCCGCGTCGTTGAGCGTCGCTCAACCGATTATCGCTCCCTAAGCGACCCGGCCGTCATCCAGGCCATGCACTATATCCGCAACCACGCCTGCAAAGGGATTAAGGTCGATCAGGTCCTGGACTCGGTGGGCATTTCCCGCTCGAATCTGGAGAAGCGATTCAAAGAAGAGGTGGGCGAAACCATTCATGCCGTCATTCATGCGGAAAAGCTGGAGAAGGCCCGCAGCCTGCTTGTCTCCACGTCACTGTCGATCAACGAAATCTCGCAGATGTGCGGCTATCCGTCGCTGCAGTATTTCTATTCGGTGTTTCGCAAAGAGTATGACACCACGCCGAAAGAGTACCGGGATCGCCACAGCGAGGTGCTGATCTAGAAAAGGAAACGCCTTCCACTGGAAGGCGTTTTTTTGAGATTACATATGGGCGGCAATTAAGCGCTGGTTATCCTGGTACATAGCGAACAGATAGTTGTTATAGCTATTTCCCTTCGTCGAATACCCTTTTAGCTTGTGAATCATTGCGCTGGCCGTTACTTCCTGATCCGCTTTACGCAACTGAGCGCGTGATTTACGGAACGATGAGTAGGCCGGGTGCGTATTAAGATTTACCGCGTAAGCATTCACGGAATCTTTTACTGATTCAAACTGAGAATAGCCCTTCACTTTGCCGGGCGCATTATTACAACGCCCTTTCGCACATTTCATGCCGAACAGGTTGTTGTTATTACGCGCAAGCTTAGACGTTCCCCAGCCGCTTTCGGCTGCTGCCATGGTCGCTACCATGCTGCCTGGGATAATGTCCACACGCTCAAGGAGAGCATTCCACGGTACGCGACGCGTGTTACCGTTCCAGCTCAGTTTGTAGCGCTTCGTGATGTCTTTCAGACGCGCGCGTTCAGACGGCGACCAGCGGCTATCGTACTGTTTTGAAATTAACCAGTTACGATCCGCCGTAATCGCGGCATTTTGACTTGTTATGTAAGGCATTACCGTCCGGAGAAACGCTTTTTTTCTTGGTGTTCCGGAAGGGTATTTTCGCAAATCAGGAAGTGAACTACTCTTTGCACTATTGCGAGAATACTCTTGTTTACTGCTAACCTTACTACTTGTCGTCTTTATTACGTGGGCTTTCTTACTCGTTGTATCCGTGTGCGTCTTCGCAAGCACCCCACCCGAAAATGTCGTGGTGAGTAACATGAGTATCGCGGCCCCATATCGTCGAATGGGAGTCGATATCATTAGGTCTCCTGGTCGGATGTAATCATCCCAACACCTTATTTTTTTCACAAATTTGAGAGCGGAATCTCAAATCATATCAAAAATAGACTTCAAGAGCACGTATAGAAATAGTCCAAATCCGAAACTATGTCACCTGAAACTTGCTCATAAAAACATCATTCCTGAAAAAATGTGTGCGATATCGCAGATAACTGTCTCATTTCGCGCGGGATCACTCATCCTCACAGATCCTCCCGACAGAAAGCGATGGGGGATGAGTTTTTAACCACAACCTGATGGCACACTGGTCAAAAATGCCGCGACAGGAAAATGGAATGAAACGCACCGCATTAGCTTTTCTGATGTTACCCGCTCTGGCACATGCCGACTGGTCATCGCCGGGGTTTGACGCATTTCGCGCCGAAGGCACCGGGGTTTTCACCAGCCAGGCAAAGCTTGCGAAGGGTACGCGTCCTCTGACGCTGGGTTTTGACAAGACGTGCTGGCAGCCTTCGGAGGCGATAAAACTCAATGAGATGCTGTCGCTCAAGCCCTGCGACGGGTCTCCGCCGCAGTGGCGCCTTTTCCGCGACGGTGAATACCAGATGCGGATTGATACCCGATCCGGCACGCCCACGCTGCTGCTGACAATTCAGAGCACCGCAGAACAGCCGGTTGCAAGCGTTATCCGCCAGTGCCCGAAGTGGGACGGTAAACCGCTGACGCTGGACGTCAGCCATACCTTCCCGGAAGGCACCGTGGTGCGTGATTTCTACAGCAAACAGACCGCGACGGTGCAGAACGGAAACATAACCCTGCAGCCAGCCGCCAGCAGTGGTGGCCTGCTGCTGCTTGAGCGCGCCGAAACCGACAAACCAGCGCCGTTTAGCTGGCAGAACGCCACCGTCTATTTTGTGCTAACCGACCGCTTTGTGAATGGCGACCCGGGCAACGACAACAGCTACGGTCGCCACAAAGACGGCATGCAGGAGATTGGCACCTTCCACGGTGGCGATCTTAAAGGGCTCGCCAGCAGGCTCGACTATTTACAGCAGCTGGGGGTGAACGCGCTCTGGATAAGTTCCCCGCTTGAGCAGATCCACGGCTGGGTAGGCGGTGGCACCAAAGGGGACTTCCCACACTATGCCTATCACGGCTACTACACCCAGGACTGGACGAAGCTCGATGCCAACATGGGCACCGAGGATGATCTGCGCCATCTTGTTGATGAAGCGCACAGGCGCGGCATTCGCATCCTGTTCGATATCGTCATGAACCACGCGGGCTACGCGACACTTGCGGACATGCAGGAGTACCAGTTTGGCGCGCTGTATCTGCAGGGTGATGAGCTGAAAAAGACCCTGGGCGACCGCTGGACGGACTGGAAGCCGGGCGCGGGCCAAAGCTGGCATAGCTTCAACGATTACATCAACTTTAGCGACAAAGCCGCATGGGAAAAATGGTGGGGCAAGAAATGGATCCGCACCGACATTGGTGATTACGACAACCCCGGCTTCGACGATTTAACCATGTCGCTGGCGTTCCTACCGGATCTGAAAACGGAATCCACCGCCCCTTCCGGATTACCCAACTTTTATCAGCATAAGCCCGATACCCACGCGAAAGCCATCCCGGGATATACCCCGCGCGACTATCTCACCCACTGGCTCAGCCAGTGGGTGCGCGACTACGGCATTGACGGTTTCCGGGTGGATACCGCGAAGCACGTCGAGCTTGCGGCCTGGCAACAGTTAAAGGACCAGGCTAGTCAGGCGCTGGCCGCGTGGAAAGGGGCCAACCCGGACAAAAAGCTCGATAACGCACCGTTCTGGATGACCGGCGAGTCCTGGGGTCACGGAGTGATGCAAAGCGACTATTACCGCCACGGTTTCGACGCGATGATCAACTTTGATTATCAGGAGCAGGCGGCAAAAGCGGTGGATTGCCTGGCCGATATGGATCTCACCTGGCAGCAGATGGCGGAAAAGCTGCAAAGCTTCAACGTGCTGAGCTATCTCTCCTCCCATGACACACGCCTGTTCCGCGAAGGAGGCCAGCGCGCTGCGGAGCTGCTCCTGCTGGCACCGGGCAGCGTACAAATCTATTACGGTGATGAATCCGAGCGTCCGTTTGGCCCGACGGGGTCTGACCCGCTGCAGGGTACCCGCTCGGATATGAACTGGCAGGACGTGACGGGCAAGCAGGCCTTAACCGTCGCCCACTGGCAAACGCTGGGCCAGTTCCGCGCCCGCCATCCGGCGATCGGTGAAGGCAAGCAAACCACGCTGTCGCTGAAAGAGGGGTACGGCTTCGTGCGCGAGCATAAGGGCGATAAGGTGATGGTGGTATGGGCGGGTAATCAATAATTATCCCCCCCTCACCCTGGCCCTCTCCCCGCATGGGGAGAAGGCCGGGGTGAGGGGTGAAACCCAACAGAACTATTCACTACACAAATCCCTCTCGACCATACAAAACAACAAATCCGACCACATCTCCCGATTTGCACCAGCACAGTGCTAGCGTTATGGTTACCCACTTTCAAAATAAGCTCGATAGAACACCTGCTATGACGTTTTCACTTTTTGGCGACAAATTCACCCGCCATTCAGGCATTACTCGCCTGATGGAGGACCTCAACGACGGGCTGCGCACACCGGGCGCCATCATGCTCGGCGGCGGAAACCCGGCGCAAATTCCGGAGATGACAACCTATTTCCAGACGCTGCTCGCGCAGATGCTGGAAAACGGCAAAGCGACCGATGCGCTCTGCAATTACGACGGTCCGCAGGGTAAAACCGAGCTACTGACTCTCCTTGCCAAAATGCTGCGTGAAGAGCTGGGCTGGGATATCGAACCACAGAATATTGCACTAACAAACGGCAGCCAGAGCGCGTTTTTCTACTTGTTTAACCTCTTCGCAGGGCGTCGTGCCGACGGCACCACCAAAAAGGTGCTGTTCCCGCTGGCACCGGAGTATATCGGCTATGCTGATTCCGGCCTGGAAGAGGATCTGTTCGTCTCCGCGCGCCCGAACATCGAGCTGCTGCCGGAAGGCCAGTTCAAATATCACGTCGATTTTGAACACCTGCATATTGGTGAAGAGACGGGGATGATCTGCGTATCGCGCCCGACGAACCCAACGGGCAACGTGATTACCGACGACGAACTGATGAAGCTGGATGTCCTGGCGAACCAGCACGGCATCCCGCTGGTGATCGACAATGCCTACGGCGTGCCGTTCCCGGGCATTATCTTCAGCGAAGCACGTCCGCTGTGGAACCCGAACATTGTCCTGTGCATGAGCCTCTCCAAGCTGGGTCTGCCGGGCAGCCGCTGCGGCATCATCATCGCCAACGAGAAAATCATCACCGCCATTACCAATATGAACGGCATTATCAGCCTTTCACCGGGCGGTATCGGTCCGGCGATGATGTGCGAAATGATCAAGCGCAACGACCTGCTGCGTCTGTCTAATGAAGTCATCAAACCGTTCTATTACCAGCGCGTTCAGGAGACGATTGCGACGCTTCGCCGCTACTTACCGGAAGAACGCTGCCTGATCCACAAACCTGAAGGCGCGATTTTCCTGTGGCTGTGGTTTAAGGATTTGCCGATCACTACAGAACTGCTTTATCAGCGACTGAAAAAGCGTGGCGTGCTGATGGTGCCGGGCGATTACTTCTTCCCGGGTCTGGATAAGCCATGGCCGCACACCCACCAGTGCATGCGCATGAACTACGTGCCCGATCCGGCAAAAATCGAAGCGGGCATCAAAATTCTCGCCGAAGAAATTGAAAAAGCGTGGCACGAAGGCAGCCAGTAACACGCTACCCCTCACGCACGTTAAAACCCAGCTCTTTTGATATCGCCTCTGCCGTTTCGCGCAGAGGCTTGAGCAGGTTTTTCTCGCCAACCTGCTTCATGCGGGACGTCGACAGCGAAATGGAGATCGCATACGGCACGCGACCATGAATATCAAACACCGGCACGGCGATACAGGAGACACCCAGCTCGTTCTCTTCTTTATCCATTGCCATGCTGCGATCGCGAATTTCCGCCAGCTCATCGTACATAGCACTCAGTTCAGTGATGGTATTGCGCGTCAGCGGTTGAATCTGTTCCTGATGGCTTTGCCAGTAGCTGGCCACGTAATCCTGATGACCAAAGGCCATATAGATCTTGCCCATTGCAGAACAATAGAGCGGCATATGCTGTCCGATGTAAGCACGCGTACGCAGCATGCCGGTTGTCGGCTCGAGCTTATAAATTAGGATCGCGTGGTCATCTTCCCGACTGGAAAAGTTTACCGTTTCGCCAGTGGCAATGTTCAGCGCCTCAAGATGCGGGGCCGCCACGTGAATAATGTTGAGCGATGACAGCGCCTTTTGCCCGACAGCAATGAATTTAGTGGTCAAACGATAGCTGCCCGCCGCTGGCGCCGGGGTAACGTACCCGCACGACTGCAGACCCTGGAGTAACCGGTGGACGGTGCTCTTATTCAAACCTGCCAGTTCCGATAAATGCGCAAGCGGACACCCGTTCGGGTAGTTGCTGAGGATCTCAATCAGCATCAGGCCGCGAAACAGGCTCTGGCTGCCCGCTGGCCTCTCTTTTTCCTGCGTTATTTCGCTCTCTTTCATGCTCATCAAATCGCTCCTTTTTATCGCGCTCCTGATGGTAGCGCAAAGTGTGGTTTAGTTCACGATCTCAACAGAAAAAACACAACCAGTTGATTTTAATGCTTTTTGAAAAACGTGAATGTCGTTGATCTGATAAAAATTGATCGTTATATTTGAAATCAGATTTCGCATAGTGAAATTTAACGATAAAAAAGCGTTCGCACTTGCCCCTAAAAAACAGGAGAACAGGGATGAAAGTGACCTTCGAAGAGTTGAAAGCGGCGTTCAATCGGGTTCTGCTCGATCGCGGCATAAAAGTGGAGACTGCCGATGCCTGCGCAGAGATGTTTGCCCGCACCACCGAGTCCGGTGTCTACTCGCATGGCGTAAACCGCTTCCCGCGTTTTATTCAGCAACTGGATGCGGGCGACATCATCCCTGACGCCCAGCCACAACGGGTGACCTCATTGGGTGCCATCGAACAGTGGGATGCCCGACGCTCCATCGGCAACCTGACGGCGAAAAAGATGATGGATCGCGCTACCGAACTGGCATCCGACCACGGTATCGGCCTGGTGGCGCTGCGTAACGCCAACCACTGGATGCGCGGCGGCAGTTACGGCTGGCAGGCGGCTGAGAAAGGTTACATTGGAATTTGCTGGACCAACTCCATTGCAGTAATGCCTGCGTGGGGATCAAAAGAATGCTGCATCGGCACAAACCCGCTGATCGTCGCTATCCCGTCGAATCCTATCACCATGGTCGACATGTCGATGTCGATGTTCTCCTACGGCATGCTGGAAGTGAACCGCCTGGCCGGGCGCGAGTTGCCTGTAGATGGCGGCTTTGACGACGAGGGCAATCTCACCCGAGAGCCTGGCGTGATTGAGAAAAACCGCCGTATTCTGCCGATGGGCTACTGGAAAGGTTCAGGCTTATCCATCGTGCTCGACATGATCGCTACCCTGCTCTCTAACGGCTCTTCCGTCGCAGAAGTGACCCAGGACAACAGCGACGAATATGGCGTATCGCAGATCTTTATCGCTATTGAAGTGGATCGCCTGATCGACGGGCCAACCCGCGATGCCAAACTGCAACGCATCATGGACTTCATCACTACCGCCGAACGCGCTGATGAGAATGTTGCCGTTCGTTTGCCGGGACATGAATTCACGCGTCTGCAGGAAGAGAACCGTCGCAACGGCATAACCATTGACGACAGCGTATGGGCGAAAATCCAGTCTCTGTAAGGAGGGGATGATGATATTCGGACATATTTCGCAGCCCAATCCGTGTCGCCTGCCGCTGGCGATTGAAAAAGCGCTTCATTTTCTGCGCACCACGGATTTCACCACCCTGGAGCCAGGCGTGGTGGAAATTGAAGGCCGCACTATTTTTGCCCAGGTGCTCGACCTCACCACAAAGGAACAACACGAAAACCGTCCTGAAGTGCACCGCCGCTATCTGGATATTCAGTTTCTGGCCTGGGGTGAAGAGAAAATCGGTATCGCTATTGATACCGGCAATAACAAAATAAGCGAATCATTACTGGAACAGCGAGATATTATTTTTTATCACGACAGCGAAAATGAGTCGTTTATAGAAATGGTACCTGGCAGTTATGCCATATTTTTCCCGCAGGATGTTCATCGTCCTGCCTGTATTAAAAACAAGGAAACGGTAATTCGTAAAATTGTGGTGAAAGTGGCAATCAGCGAATTATTGTAATTTTCTGACGAATACAGGAACGCGAAATGACCAACACCGGTTTTATTATTGGTGCGTACCCCTGCGCACCCTCGTTTCACCAGAAAGGGGAACAAGAAGAACAATCCTTCTGGCGGGAACTTTCCGACACACCGTACATACGCGGGCTGGAACAACCTTGCCTGGAAAACCTTCATCCTTTCGGTGACGAGTGGCTGTTCCGTCATACGCCGGACGAGTGGCAAATCGTGGTCACGGCGGTGATGGAAACCATGCGCCGTCGTGGCACGAACGGCGCATTTGGTCTGGCATCAGCAGACGAAGAACAACGTAAAGCATGCGTTGAATTTTACCGGCATCTACACCAGAAAATTGACGCTGTAAATGTGCGTTTTCCGGGAAAAGTCATAGCCCTGGAGATGCAGGCGGCGCCGCAGGCCGGGAATGCATCCGTCGAACAGGCCACCGAGGCATTCTCCCGCTCAATCCGCGAAATTGTGAGCTGGAACTGGTCCTGCGATCTGGTGCTGGAACACTGCGATGCCATGACCGGACCTGCACCGCGTAAAGGTTTTTTACCCTTAGAACAGGTGCTGGAGGTGGTAAACGGAACCGACATCAGCGTCTGCATCAACTGGGCACGGTCGGCCATTGAAGGCCGTAATTCCACCGTTCCGCTTGAACACGTTCAGGCCGCATGTAAAGCCGGAAAATTGGGCGCGCTGATGTTCTCTGGCACCACCACACGCGGCGAATATGGCGAGTGGCAGGATCTGCACGCGCCGTTTTCTTCGTTCTGTGCCGACAGTTTAATGACGACTGAACAGGCTACATCACTCTTTACTGCGGCGAGCGCCGCAACATTGAAATTCTCCGGTATTAAATTACTGGAAATAAATGCTAATGCTGATGTCAGCCATCGCATCGCCATTTTGCGTGACGGCATTAGCGCTATGAATAAAGCGACACAATAAAAATAAAAACATATTCCGATTACATTCACAGAGACATTAACTATGAATATTTCAACGAATGCTCTACATGCGGATATTCCGCGCCAGCGCTGGCTAAGAATCATTCCACCTATTCTTATCGCCTGCATTATCTCTTACATGGACCGCGTAAATATCGCCTTTGCGATGCCCGGAGGTATGGATGAAGAACTGGGTATTTCCGCCACCATGGCAGGCCTGGCAGGCGGGATCTTCTTTATCGGCTATCTGTTCCTGCAGGTTCCGGGCGGCAAGATTGCTGTTCATGGTAGCGGCAAGAAGTTTATCGGTTGGTCCCTGGTCGCCTGGGCAGTCATCTCAGTCCTGACCGGTATTGTCACTAACCAGTATCAGTTGCTGGTGCTGCGCTTCTTACTCGGCGTGGCGGAAGGCGGGATGCTGCCCGTTGTGTTAACGATGATAAGCAACTGGTTCCCGGATGCCGAACGTGGCCGCGCCAACGCGATTGTGATCATGTTCGTGCCGATTGCCGGGATCATCACCGCGCCACTTTCTGGCTGGATTATTACCGCGCTCGACTGGCGCTGGCTTTTTATCATTGAAGGTTTGATGTCCATAGTGGTGCTGGTGCTGTGGGCGTTCACCGTTTACGACCGTCCGCAGGAAGCACGCTGGATCTCAGAGGCCGAGAAAAACTATCTGGTGCAAACGCTGGCCGCTGAACAGCAGGCCATCGCCGGAAAAGAGGTGAAAAATGCCTCATTGAGCGCCGTACTTTCCGATAAAACCATGTGGCAATTAATCGCCCTGAACTTCTTCTACCAGACCGGGATTTACGGTTATACCCTTTGGCTGCCCACCATCCTGAAAGAGCTGACGCACACCAGCATCGGCCAGGTAGGGGTGCTCGCCATTCTGCCTTACATCGGTGCCATTGCGGGGATGTTCCTGTTCTCTACGCTTTCTGACCGCACCGGCAAGCGCAAGCTGTTTGTCTCCCTGCCGCTGATTGGCTTCGCACTTTGCATGTTCCTCTCCGTGGCGCTGAAGGCAAACACCTGGCTGGCCTATGCCGCGTTGGTCGGCTGCGGATTCTTCCTGCAGTCCGCCGCTGGGGTGTTCTGGACGATTCCTGCACGTCTGTTTAGCGCCGAAATGGCAGGCGGTGCGCGCGGTGTGATCAATGCGCTTGGTAACCTCGGCGGATTCTGCGGCCCTTATGCGGTAGGCGTACTGATAACGCTGTACAGCAAAGATGCGGGAGTTTACTGCCTGGCGATTTCTCTGGCACTGGCGGCGCTGCTGGCACTGCTGTTGCCAGCGAAATGTGATGCCGGAGCAGAACCTAATCCCACGGTGAATCCGCATAAACGTGCGGCCTGATGCCCTCACCCAACCCACTAAACCGAACCGTAGGCCGGGTAAGCGAAGCGCCACCCGGCGAATAAGTGAGATGAAGATGAGTGAAAAAGAGCCCTTCTGGCTGGGTATCGATTGTGGCGGTACTTATCTGAAAGCCGGGTTATACAACCGCCAGGGAAAGGAAATGTGTATCGAACGTCGCTCGGTTGCCACGCTCAGCCCACGCGCAGGCTATGCGGAGCGGGATATGCACCAGCTCTGGCAGCACTGCCACGCTACCGTCGCCACGCTGCTCAAACGTTCAGGCGTAGACGGAGAGCAGATCAAAGGCGTCGGCATTTCTGCTCAGGGCAAAGGACTGTTTCTACTCGATAAACAGGATCGGCCCCTGGGCAACGCCATGCTCTCTTCTGACCGCCGGGCGCTGGAGATTGTGCAACGCTGGCAGCAGGACGGCATTCCAGAAAAACTCTATCCGCATACGCGCCAGACGCTGTGGACCGGGCATCCGGCCTCGCTTCTGCGCTGGGTAAAAGAGAATGAGCCTCAGCGCTTCGAGAAAATTGGCTGCGTGATGATGGCGCACGATTATCTTCGCTGGTGCCTCACCGGCACCAAAGCCTGCGAAGAGAGCAACATTTCGGAGTCCAATCTCTACAATATGAATACCGGCCAGTACGACCCACAGCTCACACGCTGGCTCGGTATCAGCGAAATTGACGGCGCCCTGCCGCCGATTGTCGGTTCAGCAGAAATTTGCGGGGAAATCACCGCTCAGGCAGCCGCCCTGACCGGTCTCGCGGCGGGTACGCCCGTCGTTGGTGGACTGTTTGACGTGGTTTCCACCGCGATCTGCGCCGGGCTACACGACGAACATACGTTGAATGCCGTAATGGGCACCTGGGCCGTCACCAGCGGGATTGCGCATGGCATTCGCGACAGCGAGCCGTTTCCCTACGTCTATGGCCGCTACGTTCATCCGCAGCAGTACATCGTTCACGAAGCCAGCCCGACTTCCTCCGGCAACCTGGAGTGGCTCACCGCGCAGTGGGGCGATATGTCATTCGATGAAATCAACCATGCCGTCGCCGGTCTGCCAAAAGCCGGAAGCGATCTGATTTTCCTGCCCTTCCTCTACGGCAGCAACGCGGGTCTGGAGATGACCAGCGGTTTCTACGGCATGCAGGCGCTACACGCCCGCGCGCACCTGCTGCAGGCGGTTTACGAAGGCGTGGTATTCAGCCACATGACCCATCTTAACCGCATGCTTGAGCGCTTTACCGAGGTGAAGGCACTGCGCGTCACGGGTGGCCCGGCCCATTCGGACGTGTGGATGCAGATGCTTGCGGACGTCAGCGGTCTGACAATTCAATTACCCCAGGTAGAAGAGACTGGCTGTTCCGGTGCAGCGCTGGCCGCACTGGTCGGTACAAGCATCTATCCCGATTTCCACACGGCGCAACGCGCCCTTAAACATGACATCCGGGTGATTGAACCCGACATGGACGCCCATGCGGCCTATCAACGCAAATATCACCGCTATCAGTTACTGATTTCAGCATTACAGGGCTATCACGCCCAGGTTAAGGAGCACGACCTATGAGCCGACCATTACTGCAGCTGGCGCTCGATCACACCTCACTTCAGGCCGCGCAGCGCGATGTTGCCCTGCTTGTGGATCACGTCGATATCGTCGAAGCCGGTACCCTTTTATGTCTGACCGAAGGACTAAGCGCCGTCCGCGCGCTGTGCAAACAGTGCCCGGAGAAAATTATCGTGGCGGACTGGAAAGTGGCCGATGCCGGAGAGACGCTGGCAGAACAGGCGTTTGGCGCGGGCGCGAACTGGATGACCATTATCTGCGCCGCTCCGCTGGCGACCGTTGAGCGAGGCCACGAGGTGGCACTGCGCTGCGGAGGAGAAATCCAGATAGAGCTCTTTGGTAACTGGACGCTGGACGACGCGCGCGCATGGCAACGTATCGGCGTAAAACAGGCGATATACCACCGGGGAAGAGACGCGCAGGCCAGCGGTCAGCAGTGGGGCGAGGCGGATCTCGCCAGAATGAAAGCCCTCTCGGATATCGGTTTACAGCTTTCGATTACCGGCGGCATCACGCCTGCCGATCTCCCCCTGTTTAAGCAAATCAACGTCAAAGCGTTTATCGCCGGGCGCGCGCTGGCGGGCGCGGATAATCCGCCGCAGGTGGCACAGGCATTCCATTCGCAAATCCGCGATATCTGGGGAGCGTAACCATGCGTCAGCATCCGTTAGGTATTTATGAAAAAGCGCTGCCGAAAGATCTCTCCTGGCCGGAACGCCTGGTCCTGGCGAAGAGCTGCGGATTCGATTTCGTTGAGATGTCGGTTGATGAAACCGACGAGCGTTTATCGCGCCTTGAGTGGAGTACCACGCAGCGCGCCTCTCTGGTTGAAGCGATGCTGGAAACCGGGGTGTCTATCCCTTCTATGTGCTTGTCTGCCCACCGTCGCTTCCCGTTCGGCAGCCGCGACGAAACGGTGCGCCAGCGCGCCCGTGAGATCATGACCAAAGCCATCAGGCTGGCACGCGACTTAGGTATTCGCACCATTCAGCTTGCGGGTTATGACGTCTATTACGAAGAGCACGATGAAGGTACTCAACAACGTTTTGCCGAAGGACTGGCATGGGCCGTCGAGCAGGCCGCCGCCGCACAGGTGATGCTGGCGGTCGAGATCATGGATACCGCATTTATGAATTCCATCAGCAAGTGGAAAAAGTGGGACAGCATGCTCGCCTCGCCGTGGTTCAGCGTTTACCCGGACGTTGGCAACCTGAGCGCGTGGGGTAACGACGTTACCGCCGAGCTGACGCTGGGCATTGACCGCATTGCGGCTATTCACCTGAAAGATACCCAACCCGTTACCGCGCAAAGCCCCGGACAGTTCCGCGATGTACCGTTTGGCGATGGCTGCGTCGATTTTGTCGGCGTGTTTAACACGCTGAATAAGCTGAACTATCGCGGCGCGTTTCTGATTGAAATGTGGACCGAAAAAGCCAAAGAGCCGGTGCTGGAGATTATCCAGGCACGCCGCTGGATTGAAGCCCGTATGCAGGAAGGAGGCATGACATGTTAGAACAACTCAAAACCGAGGTACTGGCGGCAAACCTGGCGCTGCCAGCCCACCAGCTGGTGACCTTTACTTGGGGCAACGTCAGCGCAATAGATCGCGAAAGCGGTATGATGGTCATCAAGCCGTCCGGCGTGGAGTACGACGTGATGACGGCGGAGGATATGGTGGTGGTGAACATTGCCACCGGCCTGGTGGTCGAAGGCAGTAAAAAACCCTCCTCTGACACACCAACCCATCTGGCACTGTATCGCCGTTATCCGGAGATTGGCGGCATCGTACATACCCATTCCCGCCACGCCACCATCTGGTCGCAGGCGGGACAGGATTTACCCGCCTGGGGCACGACGCACGCAGACTATTTCTACGGAGCGATCCCCTGCACGCGGCTGATGACCACGGCAGAAATTGCCGGGGAATACGAATACCAGACGGGCGAAGTGATCATTAAAACCTTCGAGGAGCGCGATCTCAGCCCAATGCAGGTCCCGGCGGTACTGGTTCACTCCCACGGCCCGTTCGCCTGGGGCAAAGACGCTGCCGATGCGGTCCACAATGCCGTCGTGCTGGAAGAGTGCGCCTATATGGGCCTGTTCTCACGCCAGCTCGCACCACAGTTACCGGCTATGCAGCAGGCGCTGCTGGACAAGCATTATCTGCGCAAGCACGGGGCGAACGCCTATTACGGGCAGTAATCAACCGGAATTAATATGCTCTTTACAGTACCGCCGTTTCCAGACGGCGGGGGTTAACCCGGTATGCTTCGAAAATATCTGTCGGAAATATCCCACGTCGTTAAAGCCGCAGCGCGCTGCGACCTCGGTTAATGACGCAGCGTCGTTGAGCAGGAGTTTTTCCGCCGCCCTGACGCGCTGGCGATGTATCGCCTCCGTCAGGGTTAAATGGAAAGTCCGGCGAAAGACGCGCCCGAGATAATCTGCATTACAGTGCAACGCTTTTGCCAGCTGCGAGGTGGATATCGGTAAATGAAACTGCGTGCGAATAAGCTGTTTTGCCTTCCATGCCATCGCCGCGCCGGCCTGATCTGCGCTGTCTTCATATCCTGAAGAGTTTGACACCTGCTGTAAAATCAATAATAAAATCATCTCCAGCGCCAGGCTTCGCCGTAATTTCTCCTGCTCGCTGAGGAATTGACGAAAGAGCGCAATCACATATTCCGCATCCCTTACGCGGCAGTGTTGTTCTATTGCCAGAGGAGCAGCGTTGGGTAACGTTAGATCTTGCGGCTCCACCTCAAAATGCAGCCAGTAAAAGCGCAGGTCCGCCGGGAAATCCTCCACGCCCACATGCCGACGCTGCGGCCAGAGCAACAAACTCTCTCCCGCATTAACATCAAAAACATGATTTTCTTCCTGGATCGTTAAAGTCCCTTTTTCGACAAAAATAACCTCCCACGATGTTAATTTTCGCGCAGGGTGGCGGCCCACTCCGCGGGAGATAAATAGCCCGCCATTTTGAACCTTAACCGGAAGCGCTATGGATAATTCGAGCATGGATATTCACCATTCCGCTTTTATTGTCGTTAATATTCGACTTACCCGTTGATTATTAATCAATATTAAAATATCTGTCCGATCGGAATCACATTTTTATCATCAGGTCGGAATCGTCACCTTTTTATACTTTTCCCTTCCCTTGTTGGCCTTCCCGTTCGATGCAGAATAAAGAGGTACCCAGCATAAATACGATAATAAATTCGATCTCCGAGGAGTTACTTCATGACTTCCACACCGATTACAGACGCAGACGCTGCAAAACAGAAAGTCGATGACCGGCTGTCCGTCCGCGAGAAAATGGGCTACGGCCTGGGCGATGCGGGCGGCACGGTGATTACCTGCCTGATCATGAACTTTCTGACCTTTTTCTATACCGATGTATTTGGTCTCACCCCTGCGCTGGTGGGCACGCTGTTTATTGCCCTTCGCGTGTTTGACGCCATTTCCGATCCGGTGATGGGCGTCATTGCTGACCGCACGCAGAGCCGCTGGGGCCGATTTCGTCCCTGGCAGCTGTGGGTCGCCGTCCCAATAGGCATTATCGGCGTAATGACCTTCACCGTTCCGGAAGCCAGCATGGGCGTGAAAATCGCCTGGGCGTTCGGCACCTATTTGCTATTGTCCGTGGGCTATACCGCCATCAACGTGCCCTACTGCGCGCTGATCAACACCATGACCACCCGCCACAACGAGGTGATCGCCTGCCAGTCCTGGCGCTTTGTGCTGTGCGGCGTGGCGGGCTTTCTGGTCTCCGTTGGCCTGCCGTGGCTGGTAGCGGAGCTGGGTCAGGGCGATGCCGCGAAGGGTTATCAACTGGGCGTTGGCGTGCTGTGCGCTATCGCCGTGGTGATGTTCTTGTGCTGCTTCTTCTGGGTTCGCGAACGCGTTCCGCTGGCGCTGATGGGCAAATTCACCCTGCGCGAGCACCTGGCGGGCCTGCGTAAAAACGATCAGCTGCTGCTGATGTTGTTGATGTCGTTTCTGCTGATCAACGTCTTCAACATTCGCGGCGGTGGATATATGTACTTTATCACTTACGTGCTTCAGGGCAGCACGGCGTACACCTCGCTGTTTTTCACCATGGTGACCTTTGCCGCTATTCTGGGCGCAGTGATCGTCAGCCCGCTGTCGCGCCGTATTGATACCGTCAAACTCTACTACTACACCAACCTGGTGCTCGCTGCGCTTGCGGTGGGCATGTGGTTTCTGCCGGGTGGCCCGGCGCACCAGACGCTATGGCTGATCGTCATTTTAAGCAACGGCGTGATCCTGGGCTTCACCCTGCCGCTGCACTTCTCGCTAATGGCTTTTGCCGATGACTACGGCGAGTGGAAAACCGGCGTGCGTTCGTCGGGCATGAACTTCGCCTTCAACCTGTTTTTCATCAAGCTTGCGTGGGCATCCAGCGCCGGGATTATCAGCCTGGTGTTTATTGCCGTGGCCTATCAGCCAGGCGCGGGCAACCAGACGCCAGCCTCACTGCAGGGCATCACCGCCATGGAGACGCTGCTGCCTGCCCTTTTCCACCTGCTGCTGGCGGTCGCTATCCGCTGGTGCAGGCTTAATAACCCAATGATGTCGCGCATTTCCACCGACCTGCGCCAGCGTCACGTACCGTCCTGAGGAGAACGCTATGTTCATAATGGAACCCGACCTGCACCAGCTGAAAATCAACGATCCGTTTCTCGGGCAATATCAACGGCTGGTCCGTGACGTGGTGATCCCTTACCAGTGGGATGCGCTAAACGACCGCGTGGCGGAGGCCGAACCCAGCCACGCCATCGCCAACTTCCGCATCGCGGCCGGGCTGGAACAGGGGGAGTTTTACGGGATGGTATTTCAGGACAGCGACGTGGCGAAATGGCTCGAAGCCGTGGCGTGGTCGCTGTGCCAGAAGCCGGATGCAGATCTGGAAAAAACCGCCGACGAGATAATTGAGCTGATCGCGGCGGCGCAGTGTGAAGATGGCTACCTCAACACCTACTTTACGGTAAAAGCCCCCGAGGAACGCTGGACGAATCTGGCCGAATGCCACGAGCTGTACTGCGCCGGGCATATGATTGAAGCGGGCGTGGCGTATTTCCAGGGAACCGGAAAACGTCGCCTGCTGGACGTGGTGTGCAGGCTGGCGGACCATATCGACAGCGTGTTTGGCCCGGGAGAAACACAGCTGCACGGTTACCCTGGTCACCCGGAAATCGAGCTGGCGCTGATGAGGCTGTACGACGTCACGCAGGAGCCACGCTATCTCAATCTGGTGAAATACTTTATTGAAGAACGCGGCGCGCAGCCTCACTTCTACGATAGCGAATACGAGAAGCGCGGCAAAACATCTTACTGGAACACCTATGGTCCGGCGTGGATGGTCAAGGACAAAGCCTACAGCCAGGCGCATCTGCCCCTTGCAGAACAACAAACGGCCATCGGCCATGCCGTGCGTTTCGTCTATCTGATGGCGGGCATGGCGCATCTGGCGCGCCTGAGCAACGACGAGGGGAAACGCCGGGACTGTCTGCGGCTGTGGAGCAACATGGCGCAGCGCCAGCTGTACATTACCGGCGGGATTGGCTCGCAGAGCAGCGGCGAGGCGTTCAGCAGCGATTACGATCTGCCCAACGATACGGTGTACGCCGAAAGCTGCGCCTCAATCGGCCTGATGATGTTCGCCCGCCGGATGCTGGAGATGGAGGCAGACGGCCACTACGCCGACGTGATGGAGCGCGCGCTGTACAACACGGTGCTGGGCGGGATGGCGCTGGACGGTAAGCATTTCTTTTATGTCAATCCACTGGAAGTGCATCCGAAAACGCTGGCCTTTAACCATATCTATGACCACGTGAAGCCGGTGCGTCAGCGCTGGTTCGGCTGCGCCTGCTGCCCGCCGAATATCGCCCGCGTGCTGACCTCGCTGGGGCACTACATTTATACCGTTCGCCCGGATGCGCTGCTGATAAACCTGTACGTGGGGAACGACGTCGCCATTCCGGTAGGCGATAACGCCCTACAGCTGCGCATTAGCGGTAACTATCCGTGGCAGGAGCAGGTGAAGATCGAAATCACTTCGCCGGTTCCGGTCACCCACACGCTGGCACTCAGGCTGCCGGACTGGTGCGCGGAGCCTGCCGTTTCGCTGAATGGCGAAGCCATTACCGGTGAAGTGTCACGCGGATATCTCTACCTCTCCCGCTGCTGGCAGGAAGGCGACACCCTGACCCTGACGCTACCGATGCCGGTCCGCCGCGTGTACGGTAACCCCCAGGTGCGCCAGCAGGCGGGTAAAGTCGCGCTACAGCGCGGGCCGCTGGTTTACTGCCTGGAAGAAGCTGATAACGGCGCCAACCTGCATAACCTCTCCTTGCCCCGAGATAGCGAGTTCCGGGTGTGTGAAGGCAAAGGCATTTTCGCGCATAAGATGCTGATACAGACAGAAGGGATTGGGTGTCACATGAAGGAAACGGATGCACTGTGGCAGTACGACCGCTCGCCGGTACAGCGCCAGCCCCGGACGTTGACCTTTATTCCGTGGTTTAGCTGGGCTAACCGGGGAGAAGGGGAAATGCGGATATGGGTGGATGAAGGCTGAATAGTCACCCAGCCCTCTCCCACGGGAGAGGGAGTAAACCGGCTTTACCCCATCAGAAGCGCCAGGTCAGGCCGGTCATTAGCGTGAAGCTATCATCGCGGTCGATCATCGGGCTGTTCTTCACGTCATCAGGCAACACGGTGTAGACCGCGCTGGCGTTGAGGTACAGCTTCTGGGTTAACTGATATTTAGCTACCAGACCAACGTAGGGCGTCCAGCTGTCGCCGGCGGTGTATTGATCCAGACCTGAGCGGCGTGACTCGCTGCCGGATACGCCGTAGTAGTAGTCGTTATAGCTCTCGTCGCTGTAAAAAACACCGACAGAAGGCGTCAGGGTCAAACGCTCCATCCTGATTGGACGGAAGTAGGATACCTCGCCCACCACGCCGCCGCTTTCATCCGTGGCATCGCCTGAGACCGCCACTTTCAGAGAACCCCAGCTTTCGTGGCGGTAGTACGCACCGCCGAGGAACGCAGAGGCTTTACGCTCATCAAGCTGCTTCATCTGGTGGTCGTCGTTATCATCCGGATCAAAATGCAGCGGCATCCAGGATGCGGTCAGGCTGAGTTCATTTTTTGCGTCTTTCCACAGGATCCATCCGCCCGTGGTCTGGCGAACATAGAAGCGATCGCTCTCATAGCTAATTAACGGCACCGCGGTGGTATTTTCGTTATAGCCTTTATAAGGAGACTCATTAAATACGGCCCCCGCGCCAAGTGAAAAATCACCGGCCATTGCAGAAGAGGTTGCAAATAACGTGGCAGCAATCAGTAAATTGTATTTAATAGTCATGTGAAGTAATCCATTTATACGCCAAATAAGCGGGGCGAATAATAATGGTTACGAATTTGCCTGTGCAACGCTGCAGTTTATATAATATTATATATAAAACCATATAGATGGGTGCGCATGATGAATAAATTACAGCTAAAGCCACGCGAGTTAAAAATAATCTCCGTCATCGCAGCCACCCACAGCATTGGTGATGCCGCCGCCCTGCTGGGCATGGCGCAGGCCAACGTCAGTAAATATCTCTCGGATTTTGAAACGCGGGTTGGGCTTAAGGTTTTTGAGCGCACGACCCGCCAGCTCGCTCTGACGCAGTTCGGTGAAGCATTACTCCCTTATGTCGACGCCACGCTGGACAAAAACACGCAACTTATTAATTTCATTGCCGATTATAAGCATGAAAAGCGTGGAAAAGTCACGATTTACGCTCCAACGGGCATTGTGACCTATCTCGCGCGCCACGTGATCCACCAGATAAAGGACATCGGGGACATTCGCATTTCCCTGAAAACCTACAACCTGGACCGCAACGAATATTCAGAAGGTGTGTCCTTCCCGGATGACTGTGATATTTTAATTACCTATGCTCAGCCAAAAGATGAAAGTCTGGTCGCCAGCGTGTTAGCAAAATATTCCGTCACTGCATTCGCAACCCAGGAATATTTAAATAAACATCCTTTAACCGGACCTGAAGATTTAAGTAATCACTCCTGTATTCTGATCGACTCCATGCTGGTCGATGATGCCAACATCTGGCGTTTTCGCATGCATGGCAGTGATGATGTGCATGATTATCGGGTAACCGGAAACTATATTTGCGACAATACCCAGACGGCCCTGGAACTGGCAAGAAATAACCTTGGCATTGTGTTCGCGCCGAAAGAAAGCCTGAAGAAGGAATTAACGCAAGGTACGCTGATCCCCTGTTTCCCGCATCAGGAAGAGTGGTGGCTCGATCTGACCGCCATCTTCCGCAAGCGCGAATATCAGCCCTGGCGTGTACAATATGTTCTGGATGGTGTCCTCAACTGCCTGCGCCAGCAAATTGCTCAGGCCGTCCATGGACGGCCTGAGCTGGGCGATTAGAACAGCCCCAGCGGTTTATCGGAGTAGCTGACAAGCAGACATTTCGTCTGCTGGTAATGCTCCAGCATCATCTTGTGCGTTTCACGCCCGATTCCCGACTGCTTATACCCGCCAAATGCCGCGTGAGCCGGATAGGCGTGGTAGCAGTTGGTCCATACGCGTCCCGCCTGAATGCCTCTGCCCATTTTATAGGCCAGGTTGCCGTTGCGGCTCCAGACTCCCGCCCCCAGGCCATACGGCGTGTCGTTGGCAATCTCCAGCGCCTCCTCCATCGTTTTGAAGGTAGTCACCGCCAGCACCGGTCCGAAAATCTCCTCCTGGAAGACGCGCATGTTGTTCTGCCCGAACAGGATCGTCGGCTCAAGGTAATACCCTTCCTGCAGATCCCCGCCGAGCACCTTACGGCGACCGCCGGTCAGGATATCCGCCCCTTCCTTCTTGCCGATATCGATGTAGTTGAGGATAGTCTCCAGCTGGCCATGCGAGACCTGTGCCCCCATCTGCGTAACGTTATCGAGCGGGTTACCGCTGCGGATAGACTCGACGCGGCGAATGGCCCGCTCCATAAAGCGCTCGTAGATGGACTCCTGCACCAGCGCGCGGCTTGGGCAGGTGCAGACTTCGCCCTGGTTAAAGGCAAACAGCGCAAACCCTTCCAGCGCCTTGTCGAAGAAAGCGTCCTCTTCCTCCATCACGTCCGCGAAGAAGATGTTCGGGGACTTCCCGCCCAGCTCCAGGGTCACCGGAATAATGTTTTGCGTGGCGTACTGCATAATCTGCTGGCCCACTTCCGTCGACCCGGTAAACGCCACTTTAGCGATCCGTTTTGAGGTGGCCAGATATTCCCCTATCTCACCGCCCGCGCCGTTCACCACGTTAATCACCCCCGGCGGCAGAAGATCGGCAACAATTTCCATCAGCAGCAGGACAGAGAGCGGGGTTAAACGCGCCGGTTTAAGCACAATGCAGTTCCCGGCGGCCAGCGCGGGTGCCATTTTCCAGCTCGCCATCAGCAGCGGGAAGTTCCACGGAATAATTTGCCCGACGACACCCAGCGGCTCGTGGAAGTGGTACGCCACGGTGTCGCTATCTACCTCGCTTATTCCGCCCTCCTGCGCGCGAATACAGGAGGCAAAATAGCGGAAGTGGTCGATAGCCAGCGGCACGTCTGCCGCCATCGTTTCCCGGATCGGCTTGCCGTTATCCCAGGTTTCCGCCGTCGCCAGCAGCTCCAGGTTCTGCTCCATCCGGTCGGCGATTTTGAACAAAATGGCCGCGCGCTCCTGAACGGAGGTATGGCCCCATTTATCTTTCGCTTTGTGCGCCGCATCCAGCGCCAGATCGATATCCCGCTTGCCGGAGCTGGCAATCTCGCACAGCGGCTGGCCGGTAACGGGCGTCAGGTTGGAATAGTATTCGCCGTCGACGGGGGCCACCCAGTCGCCGCCGATAAAATTGTCATAACGGGGCTTCAGCTTGAGGGGAAAACCATACTCGCCGGGCTGGATACGCGAAGAGGGAGGATTGTTTGTCATGACCGTCTCCTTGCTGTTGGTGTACAACAAGGGTAGTCCCGGCTGGCGGTTTTCTCGCCAGTGGGTGACGGGTTTACGAGCCGTATCACGGATTACCGTACTTTACGTTTCGTTTCTGCCACTGAGCCATACTTAACAGCTCAAGGGCTCATGAGGAACGATGCGATGCAGCTGTTTATCGGTTTTGACGTAGGCGGAACCCACATCAAACACGGCGTGATTGATGAAAATGGCAAGGAGCTGACGACGGACGAGTACGATACTCCTGAGGATAAAAACACCTTCAAAAAGAAGTGGAAAGCGGTAGTTGAAGCGTATCAGGACGAACACGACATTGTCGGTATCGGCGTGAGCTTTCCCGGCCATATTAACCACCACAGCGGCGAAGCGGCAAAAGCGGGCGCGCTCGACTATCTCGACGGCGAAAACCTGTGCGAACTCTTCGCCGGGCTGACCGTCCTTCCCGTCACCGTGGAAAACGACGCCAACTGTGCGGCGCTGGGCGAGCGCTGGCAGGGCGCGGGTAAGGACTACGAGCATTTCGTCTGCATCACCATCGGCACGGGCATCGGTGGCGGGATTGTGATGGAAGGCGATCTTTATCGCGGGTCGCATTACCGCGCCGGCGAATTTGGCGTGCTGCCCGTGGGTAATAACGGCGAACCCATGCATGACGTGGCGTCGGCCAGCGGCCTGATGAAAGCCTGTCGTCGCGCGCTGGCCGTATCAGAAGAAGAGATGCCTGACGGCGAGGAGCTGTTTAAACGCATGGAGAGCGACGTGCATCTGCGTGAGGCCATTGAGGAGTGGGCCCATTGCCTCTCGCGCGGCGTTTACAGCGTAATCTCGATGTTCGATCCACAGGCAGTGCTGATTGGCGGCGGGGTAAGCGAGCAGGAGAAAATCTATCTCCTGCTCGATAAGTACCTGCAGCGATTCGAGGAGTGGGAGGCGCTCAAGGTGCCCATTCTGCCCTGCGAGCTGGGTAACCAGGCGGGAAGGCTGGGCGCGGTATGGCTGGCAAAACAAAAACTCTCCCGCCGCACGTAGCGCTCAGGGGAACAACTGCGCGTCGCGAAGCAGATGGTCATTACCCCGGCGACGCGTAAAACCGATGCGGTTGAAATATTCCAGGATCTGGATCGCCAGCTTGCGGCCAACGTTCAGCCGGTCGCGGAAATCGGCTGCGCAGGTGGAGCCGCGCGCCTGATCCAGTTCGCGGATCAGGTTAGCAAACGCCACAATGCGATCGTTACGGTAATAACGATCTTTCACGATCGCGACTATCAGCCCCTGCTGCGCCGCATGGCGCAATACCTGGCGCATCATCTGCTCGTCGGTATTCGTTTCACGCGCCAGATCGCGAACCCACCAGGGTTCATCGCCAAACAGCGAGGCCACTTTTTGCCAGATTGCCTCCTGCTCTGCGGTGAACCCGGCTTTGTGATCCGGCAGATGCAGCCAGCCGTGATGGCTTTTAATCACCCCGCTTTCGCGCATGTTTTCAATCAGCAGCAGCACCAGCGCATCGTCTTCCATCGGCAGCGCCATGCGTCGCAGGCGCTCGCGACCAGGACCGGGTTCATCCTGATGCTGTTCATGGTAAGTGGCGAGCGTGTTCAGGATCTTACGCTGCCAGTTTGCCGCAACCGGCGCATCGAGCAGGCTGTTGCCGGCCTGAATAAAGCCCGGCTGTTGGGTCAGCTGATGCAATCCTTCGCCGCTCAGCTGGCGTGCCCATGCAAAATCACTCAGGCTCACGGCCCCGCGCTCAAGATGCACCCGCAGCGCGGCGTTATCATCCTGAGCCTGTGCAAGCGCAGCCAGCCATTGCAGGTATTCAGGCTTACGCTTGCCGCGTCGCGGCGGGTTCAGCGTCACTACCCGCGCCCCGGCCAGCGTTTCCCGTGCGGAAATGTCCCGCAGTACCAGACGGTCGTTATCCGCCAGCCAGAGCGGCGAATCAAAAACCAGTTCGGCAAGATCGTTTTCCAGCAGGGACACGCGCCCGGTGATATGGCTGGCCGCGTGGTGAATATGCAGCGGCTGCCATTGGGTCAGCGGGACGTTTGTCTGCAGGGAGACGATGACGCGTTCAGACGGCTCCGGCGGGGCGTCGGCCAGCAGCCAGTCGCCGCGGTTAAGCTGCTCTTTTTCCGCATCCCCGGCAATGTTGAGCGCGATCCGCTGCCCGGCGTGGGCGTGCTCCGCAGGCTGATTTTGCGCATGTAAGCCGCGCACGCGCATCGGTTTATTAACGCCCGTCAGCCAGAGGCTATCGCCCACCTTCACTTCACCGCTTAACGCCGTACCGGTGACCACCAGCCCAGCACCTTTGACGGTAAACGCCCGGTCAATCGCCAGACGGAAGCGGTGATGGCTGGCGTGGTCTCGCGACAAAAGCTGCTGCAAATGGTGGCGAAGTTCGCCGATACCGCGCCCTTCTGTCGCTACGGTGACAAAAAGCGGTGCATCGGCAAAACCATATTCTCGTAAGGTCGCCTGCACCGCTTCGCGCACCTCGCTGACGCGCGCGTCGTCAACGCGATCGGCTTTAGTCAGCGCCACGGTCAGCTGCGGGTTGCCTGTCAACTGGAGGATCGCCAGATGCTCACGGGTTTGCGCCATCACGCCGTCATCGCAGGCCACTACAAGCAGGGCATGATCGATGCCCCCCACGCCCGCCAGCATGTTGGAAAGAAATTTTTCATGCCCCGGAACATCAATAAAGCCCAGCACGCGGCCATCGGGCTGGGGCCAGTAGGCATAGCCAAGATCGATGGTCATGCCGCGCTTTTTCTCTTCCGGCAGACGATCGGCGTTTATGCCGGTAATTGCCTGCAGTAACGTGGTTTTTCCGTGGTCGACGTGACCGGCGGTGGCAATAATCATTTCAACAACATCTCCAGAAATCGCTCTTCATCTTCAAGGCAGCGCAGATCCAGCCACATGCGGCCGTCGTAAATCCGTCCGATAACCGGCGTCGGCAGGCCACGCCAGCGCAACGACAGGGCCTCAAGGCGGCTACCGCGCCCGTCACGCGGGGTGAAGGTGAGCGCTTGACTCGGCAGCCTGTCCACCGGCAGCGAACCGCTGCCAATTTGCGACTGGCAGGGCTCAATGCGAACGTCAAAATCGGGGTAGTGCGGGGCAACGCGCGGCAGCAGCAGTTCGGCCTGGTCGCGAATCGAGGCGGCATCCCGGCTTAACAGGCGCAGCGTGGGCAGGCGGTCAGCCAGTTTCTCCGGGTGGAGATAGAGGCGCAGCGTCGCGTCCAGCGCGGCAAGGGTCATTTTATCGGCGCGCAGGGCGCGTTTGAGCGGGTGCTGCTGCAGCTGCGCAATCAGCTCGCGCTTGCCGACGATAATTCCGGCCTGCGGCCCGCCCAGTAGTTTATCGCCGGAAAAGCTGACCAGGCTCACGCCCGCGGCAATCATCTCTTGCGGCATCGGCTCTTTAGGCAGCCCGTACTGGCTGAGATCCACCAGCGAACCGCTGCCGAGATCGGCAATCACCGGAATATTCAGCTCGCGCCCAATCGCCGCCAGCTCGGCCTCTTCAACCGTTTTGGTGAAGCCTTCAATATGATAATTGCTGGTGTGGACCTTCATCAGCAGGGCGGTGCTTTCATTCACCGCCGCGCGATAATCTTTCGCATGGGTACGGTTAGTCGTACCCACTTCATGCAGCGTGCAGCCCGCCTGGCGCATCACGTCCGGGATGCGAAACGCCCCGCCAATCTCCACCAGCTCGCCGCGGGACACCACCACCTCTCTGCCGCTCGCGGTCGCCGCCAGCATCAGCAGCACCGCCGCCGCGTTGTTATTCACAATGCAGGCATCTTCCGCACCGGTTAGCTGGCAGAGCAGATCCGCCAGCGCGCGATCGCGATGCCCGCGCCCGGCGCCGTCCAGATCGTACTCCAGCGTCACCGGTGAGCGCATGGCCTGCATGACCGCAGCCACCGCCTCTTCCGCCTGCTGGGCGCGTCCCAGGTTGGTGTGCAGCACGGTCCCCGTCAGGTTGACCACCGGGCGTAACGCGCTTTGCGCCTTCTCACCCAGCCGATGCTCAACTTCCTGCTCCCACGCTGCGCACCAGTCGGGCAAGGCGTTTTCGGCCTGGATATGGCCTCGGGCTTCATCCTGAAGCAGACGTAACATCTCCACCGTCGCGGTATGGCCGAAGCGCTCAACGGCAGCGTGAATGCGGGGCTCGCGAAGAAGTCGGTCGGTCGCGGGGATCTGGCTGTACAGCGAATGATGAGTAGTCATGGAAGCGCCTGGCGAGTAAATATCTTCCCCCCTCCCGACGGGAGAGGGAGTTAACATGTGGAGGGATTGTACCGCCTCCGACGCCGAAGTGTTATAACCCGCGTCAAGCCTTTGGCGGTTCGGTGCGGGCAAAGCTCTCGCGGCTAAAGAGCGTTTCTGCGAGTTTCACCAGCAGCGGACGGTCGACGCACCAGCCAGGGGACACCCGGCGGAAGTTGAGATAGCCGATGGCGCAGGCGATGGCGATGGTTGCCAGGTCCAGGCTGTCGGTGTGGATCTTGCCCTCCCGGATAAGCTTTTCACACATATCCAGACTGCGGCTGATTTTTTCCCGCTGGCGCAGCAGCTCGTTTTCTGACTGCTGGGCGGCGGGCCTTGCCTGCTCGCGAACGGAGGTGAGTGCTGCATCCATAATGCCGTCGGCCAGGGCTTCAATTTGCTTCACCGCCAGCGCCGCTTTAGGGTCAGACGGCAGCATTGCCGGGGCAATGCCCAGCTGTTCGACATACTCCGCAATAATGGGGGAATCGAACCAGCATTCGCCCTCGTCCGTCACCAGCGCCGGAACTTTCCCCAGCGGGTTATACTGCGCGACGCCGTTTTCGGCGTTGTAGGGCTGTTCATTAACGAATTCAAATTCAATCCCTTTCTCCAGCAGAAGAATCGAGATTTTTCGCACGAAGGGACTGGTGTAGCTACCGATGAGTTTCATTGCCTGATCCTTGATGCCGGGAAAAAGTCAGTATGGATCAAGCGATGAAAAAAGGGCAGATATGCGTGTCGCATTCCCGCCCCGGAAGAATTAGTGATCGAGATAGAGGTAGTGCATCCAGCTGGTCATACGCAGCAGCACTTTACGCATCACCGAGACGTGGGCGAAATGATCCGAATAGACCGCCACCTGGGCATAAATACCGTCCGGCAAAGCATCGACGTCGGCGTTAGGCTCCAGTTCAATCAGCGCCTGTACCCCATCCGTACCCGGCGCAACGGTCAGTGCCTGCAAGGCACCCTGCGCCTGATACGACCCGCCCGGCACTACCGGCAGAACGCTGGTGAGCTTACCGGTGAACACCTGGCCCGGCAGCGCGTTAAATACCACTTCCGCTTCATCGCCCGGCTTCAGACGCAGCAGCGAGTTCTGACGGAACTGGGCCACAATCTGGCGCTTCTGTTCAGGAATGAAGACCATCACCGGGCGCAGCGGCAGCGCGGCGGCATAGGTTCCCGGACGAATCAGCACCTGAGTGATGTAGCCATTGCTCGGCGCGCGCACCACGGTCTGATCGAGGTTGTATTTCGCTTCAGCAAGCTGGGCGCGTAACGAGGCAATCTGCGACTGCTCGCCGTTCACCATGCTGTCCAGCTGGCTTTGAATCTGCGTCTGTTCAGCAACGGAGCCTTTCACCATGGCATCCTGCGCCAGATAGTTCTGCCGCGCGTTATCAATATCGCTTTCAGAGAACGGATTCACCTTCGCCTGGCTGCCTTTGAGGTAGCGCTGATAATCTTTATAGAGTCGATCGCGCTCAGCGGAGACGCGTGTCGTATTGGCAACCGCTTCCGAAAGCTGCGCTTTCAGAGTGTCGATATTGTGCGTCGCGGTCACCAGGTCCGCCTTCAGTCTGTCGACGCGCGCCTGATAGCGGCCCGGATCCAGTTTAAATAACACTTCGCCTTTTTTAATGAGCTGGTTATTTTTATCGGTCACTTCAGTAACCACCCCCGTGACCTGCGGCGTAATCGGAATGGAAATTACCGCTTTTTGCGCCGTAAAGGTATACGGATGGTTATAGTTCATTAGCAGAATGAGTCCGGCAACAATAAACACCCCGCCTAACGTCGCAGTAGCAAGCGTCCACTGATTTACCGGAATACGGAATATTTTAAAGATTGCCCAGGCAAATGCCACATAGGTCAGAATAATCAACAGATCCATGATTAGCGCTCCAGCGTGTTTTTATCATCAGAGGGCTGAACCGCTGCCAGCTTGTGTTCTAACTCGGCCACGCGTTTGGCCAGCGCATCCATCCCCGGAACCTCATCAGGCTTAGTAATGTGGTTCTGCATGCCCCAGCCGCGATCTTCGCGATACAACGTGGCCCAAATCCACAGGAACGGCCAGATGGCATGGAGCGTAAACAGGCTTATCCAACCTGCCGTATGAATAGCATCGGCATGGGGATGATTACGCTTTTTAGCCATATTATAGGGGATGTCATGGATGGCGATGATTCCGTAAAAAAGAACCAGAAATACAAAAATCAACACACCCAGCGCAAAATAGTTGAGAAACATAGTCTCCTCACTTAAACAACGTCAACTCATTACATTAATAAAACAGCACGCAGCCTAATTAATTTATTTTTAAATTTAAAAGGCACACTGATTATTTCAGAGCCGGGGAGTATCGGTTTTTATAATATCTCCACGCAAGTTTATAAGCGTGTCAAAATATATCCTGAATAATAATATACTCAACCTTACATAATGAGCGTAATTCAGGTTTCAACTTTCCGCCATACTACATATGAAAACTGTTTTATTAGCTTTCCGTGTTACTCGAGGCCGTCCTGACGCCGATCTCAGTCGGAGAAATCCGCATAAAAATATTTTGTGAAACCAGTCACAATCCAGAAACAAACCCGCAAAAACAAAATGTGATATCAATCACATAAAGAGGTGGTTTTTGCTCTATTTTTCGCCATCGTATTTTTTTTACTCGCCTATTTTGTGACTCAGATCACTTCATTCAACGCCACACCCCCTACATTTACGTGACATGCATCACACAGAATTCCGCTATCTGGACAGTTGAACGATTCAGTGCCAGATTTCACAGCATCAGAACAGGGTCCGGCTACCTCTGCCGCCTCATTAACAATAAACCTCGGGCCGCAAGCCTAAGCGTAAACAGAAGAAGGGGTGTTTTATGTCATCCGATTTCAAGATCAAAGTTCAAAGCTTTGGTCGTTTCCTCAGCAACATGGTGATGCCAAATATCGGCGCGTTTATCGCGTGGGGTATTATCACCGCATTGTTCATTCCGACAGGGTGGTTGCCTAACGAAACGCTGGCGAAACTTGTTGGCCCAATGATTACCTATCTCCTGCCGCTGCTCATCGGTTATACCGGTGGTCGTCTGGTGGGCGGTGACCGTGGTGGCGTCGTGGGTGCCATCACAACCATGGGCGTGATCGTCGGCGCGGATATGCCGATGTTCCTCGGTGCGATGATTGCCGGTCCTCTGGGCGGCTGGGCGATTAAGAAATTCGACGTCTGGGTTGATGGCAAGATCAAGTCCGGCTTCGAAATGCTGGTGAACAACTTCTCTGCGGGCATCATCGGGATGATCCTCGCGATTCTGGCGTTCCTTGGCATTGGTCCGGCTGTTGAAGTGCTGTCCAAACTGCTGGCGGCGGGCGTTAACTTCATGGTGGCGCACGACATGCTGCCGCTGGCGTCTATCTTTGTTGAACCGGCGAAAATCCTGTTCCTGAACAACGCCATTAACCACGGTATCTTCTCGCCGCTGGGTATTCAGCAGTCTCACGATCTCGGCAAGTCCATCTTCTTCCTGATTGAAGCGAACCCGGGTCCGGGTATGGGCGTTCTGCTGGCGTACATGTTCTTTGGTCGCGGCAGCGCGAAGCAGTCTGCTGGCGGCGCGGCTATCATCCACTTCCTGGGCGGTATCCACGAAATTTACTTCCCGTACGTGCTGATGAACCCACGTCTGATCCTGGCCGTTATCCTCGGCGGTATGACTGGTGTGTTCACCCTGAGCGTGCTGGGCGGCGGTCTGGTCTCCCCTGCTTCTCCAGGCTCTATCCTGGCGGTGCTGGCGATGACGCCGAAAGGCGCGTACTTCGCGAACATCGCGGCGATCTGTGCGGCGATGGCGGTCTCCTTCGTGGTCTCTTCTATCCTGCTGAAAACCAGCAAGGTGAAAGAAGACGACGATATCGAAGCGGCAACCCGTCGTATGCACGACATGAAAGCCGAATCCAAAGGTGCGACCCCACTGGCGGCTGGCGATGTTTCTAACGACCTGAGCCACGTGCGTAAAATCATCGTTGCCTGCGACGCCGGTATGGGTTCCAGCGCAATGGGTGCCGGCGTGCTGCGTAAGAAAGTGCAGGATGCGGGCCTGACCAACATCTCCGTAACCAACAGCGCGATTAACAACCTGCCGCCGGACGTTGACCTGGTCATCACGCACCGCGATCTGACCGAGCGCGCTATGCGTCAGGTACCGCAGGCACAGCACATCTCGCTGACCAACTTCCTGGACAGCGGCCTGTACACCAGCCTGACCGAACGTCTGGTTGCCGCGCAGCGTCACGAAGACAACGAAGTGAAGGTGCGCACCAGCCTGCAGGACAGCTTTGACGAGAGCAACGCTCACCTGTTTAAGCTGGGCGCGGAGAACATCTTCCTCGGCCGTACCGCGAGCACCAAAGAAGAGGCGATTCGCTTTGCCGGTGAACAACTGGTGAAGGGCGGCTACGTTCAGCCAGAATACGTTGACGCGATGCTGGAACGTGAAAAACTGACGCCAACCTACCTGGGTGAATCCATCGCGGTTCCGCACGGTACGGTTGAAGCGAAAGACCGCGTGCTGAAAACCGGCGTGGTGTTCTGTCAGTATCCTGACGGCGTGCGCTTCGGTGAAGAAGAGGACGACATCGCCCGTCTGGTGATTGGTATCGCCGCTCGCAACAACGAGCATATTCAGGTGATTACCAGCCTGACCAACGCGCTGGATGATGAGTCCGTCATCGAGCGTCTGGCACAAACTGAAAGCGTTGAAGAAGTTCTGGCCCTGCTCAACAAATAGCAGCGCCTCTTCCCTCTCCCCTTCGGGGAGAGGGCTAGGGTGAGGGGGAAACGTTCCTCACCCCAGCCCTCTCGGGTAAAAACATTGATGAAGGTTAACACTATGAAAGCATTACATTTTGGCGCAGGTAATATCGGTCGTGGCTTTATCGGTAAACTGCTGGCAGACGCGGGCATTACCCTGACATTCGCCGATGTGAATCAGGTGGTTCTGGATGCCCTGAATGCCCGTCATAGCTATCAGGTTCATGTGGTGGGTGAAAACGAACAGGTTGAAACCGTCTCTGGCGTTAACGCGGTCAGCAGCATCGGCGACGACGTGATTGACCTGATCGCCAGCGTTGATCTGGTGACCACCGCCGTGGGTCCGGTGGTGCTTGAACGTATTGCTCCTGCGGTCGCGAAAGGCCTGACGAAGCGTAAAGCACAGGGCATTGAAACACCGCTGAACATCATCGCCTGTGAAAACATGGTGCGCGGCACCACGCAGCTGAAAGGCCACGTTATGGCGGCCGTGGCTGAGGAAGATAAAGCCTGGGTTGAAGCGCACGTCGGGTTTGTGGATTCCGCTGTAGACCGTATCGTTCCGCCTTCCGAATCCGCCACCAACGATCCGCTGGAAGTCACTGTTGAAACCTTCAGCGAGTGGATCGTCGATAAAACTCAGTTCAAGGGCGCGCTGCCGACCATTCCGGGAATGGAACTCACTGATAACCTGATGGCATTTGTCGAACGCAAACTCTTCACGCTGAACACCGGGCATGCTATAACCGCGTACCTCGGAAAGTTGGCCGGTCATCAGACCATTCGCGACGCGATCCTCGATGAGCAGATCCGCGCGGTGGTGAAAGGGGCAATGGAAGAGAGCGGCGCGGTGCTGATCAAACGCTACGGTTTTGATGCTGATAAACACGCAGCATACATCCAGAAAATCCTCGGTCGTTTTGAAAACTCGTATCTGAAAGATGACGTTGAGCGCGTGGGCCGTCAGCCGCTGCGTAAGCTGAGCGCGGGCGACCGCCTGATTAAGCCGCTGCTGGGCACGCTGGAATACGGTCTGCCGCACGCCAACCTGGTGAAAGGAATTGCTGCCGCGATGCACTACCGCAGCGAGCAGGACCCGCAGGCGATTGAGCTGGCTCAGCTGATTGATGACAAAGGCGCGCAGGCTGCGCTGGCGCAGATTTCCGGTCTGGACGCCAGCAGCGACGTGGTTGCGGAGGCGGTTAACGCATACAACGCAACCAAATGATGCAGAATCCGGCGCAGGTAAGCCTGCGCCCGAATAACAGATTGTCAGATATGCAGGCAATAATGGAACAAACCCAGGCCTTTGAAAATCGTGTGCTTGAGCGTCTGAATGCTGGCAAAACCGTACGAAGTTTCCTGATTGCCGCCGTCGAGCTGTTAACCGAGGCGGTGAATATCCTGGTGCTTCAGGTGTTTCGCAAAGACGACTACGCGGTAAAATATGCTGTAGAACCGTTACTGGACGGAGATGGACCGCTGGGCGATTTATCCGTGCGTCTGAAGCTGATTTATGGTCTTGGCGTGCTGAACCGACAAGAGTATGAAGATGCAGAGCTGTTAATGGCGCTGCGCGAAGAACTCAATCATGACGGTAACGAATACACCTTTACCGACGATGAGATCCTGGGGCCGTTCGGCGAGCTGCACTGCGTCACCGCCCTGCCTCCTGCTCCCCATTTTGATAACAGCGATCCTGAACTGTACGCGATGCAAAAGCTGCGCTATCAACAGGTTGTCCGTTCCACGATGGTCCTCTCCCTGACTGAGCTGATTTCTAAAATCAGCTTAAAAAAAGCGTTTCAGAAGTAAGCCCGTTCACATTGGTGTATCCTTCCCTGTAATTCCCCCGATTTAGAGTCAATTGTCATGAAAGAAGTCGAAAAGAACGAAATTAAACGCCTGAGCGACCGTCTGGATCTGATCCGTCACCAGATGGCTGGCCTGTCTCTGGTTGATTCCGCCGAGAAATATGCCGAGCTGGAAAAAGAGACCGCGAAGCTGGAAGCGGAGATTGAGCGCCTGCGCGAAGTGAAAGGCCAGAAGCTGAGCAAAGAAGCGCAGAAGCTGATGAACATGCCGCACCGCCGCGCGATCACCAAAAAAGAGCAGGCCGATATGGGCAAGCTGAAGAAAAGCGTCCGTGGTCTGGTGGTGGTACACCCGATGACTGAGCTTGGCCGCGAAATGGGCCTGAAAGAGATGACGGGTTTTTGTAAGACCGCATTCTGATTTCATGCCGGGTGGCGCTGCGCTTACCCGGCCTACTCTTTTCCCCCCTTCGCGTGAATTGGTCCAACCAATAGCGCAATCAATCCTCCCCCGGTTCACAATTCCATTATTTGCGCTCACAAAACCATTGCCACTCCATAACATCTGGTTAACCATTCATTGTCATTAACCCTACAACACAATATTGGCAGGACCACTTTTACACAGCTTGTGACGCAGAGTTGAGCGGAGACTCACCCGCAGCACAGGCTGTCTGGTCCCCAGGAGACCTGCATGAGCCTCTGGCAACAAAACTACGACCCGGCCGGCAATATCTGGCTGTCGAGCCTGATCGCATCGTTACCGATCCTGTTCTTCTTCTTTGCGCTGATTAAGCTCAAGCTGAAGGGCTACCTCGCCGCGACGTACACCGTTGCCATCGCCCTGCTGGTGGCGCTGTTCTTCTACAAGATGCCGGTCGATCGCGCGCTGGCCTCCGTCGTCTACGGTTTCTTCTACGGCCTGTGGCCGATTGCGTGGATCATCATCGCCGCGGTCTTTGTCTATAAAATCTCGGTAAAGACCGGGCAGTTCGACATCATTCGTTCGTCGATTCTCTCCATCACCCCGGACCAGCGTCTGCAGATGCTGATTGTCGGCTTCTCCTTCGGGGCGTTCCTTGAAGGCGCGGCAGGATTCGGCGCACCGGTGGCGATCACCGCCGCGCTGCTGGTCGGGTTGGGCTTTAACCCGCTCTACGCCGCTGGCCTGTGCCTGATTGTGAACACCGCACCGGTGGCGTTTGGCGCGATGGGGATTCCGATTCTGGTGGCCGGACAGGTGACCGGGCTGGACAGCTTTGAGATCGGCCAGATGGTTGGCCGCCAGCTGCCGTTCCTGACCATTATCGTGCTGTTCTGGATCATGGCGATTATGGACGGCTGGCGCGGCGTGAAGGAGACCTGGCCTGCGGTGATGGTGGCAGGCGGCTCGTTCGCGATTGCCCAGTACCTCAGCTCGAACTTCCTTGGCCCGGAGCTGCCGGACATCATCTCTTCGCTGGTGTCGCTGGTCTGTCTGACGCTGTTCCTGAAACGCTGGCAGCCGGTGCGCATCTTCCGCTTTGCCGACATGGGCGCGTCGCATGTGGATCAGACCCTCGCCCGCACGGGCTATACCGCAGGACAGATCGTCCGCGCGTGGTCGCCGTTCCTGTTCCTGACCGCCACCGTGACGCTGTGGAGCATACCGCCGTTTAAAGCGCTGTTCGCTCCCGGCGGCGCGCTGTACGACATGGTGATTAACATCTCCGTGCCGTTCCTCGACAAGATGGTTGCCCGTATGCCGCCGGTCGTGCACGACGCCACCCCGTATGCGGCAGTGTTTAAGTTTGACTGGTTCTCCGCCACCGGTACGGCCATCCTGTTTGCGGCACTCCTTTCCGTGGTGTGGCTGCGCATGAAGCCTGCCGCCGCGGTACAGACTTTTGCGGCAACGATTAAAGAGCTGATGCTGCCGATCTACTCCATCGGCATGGTGCTGGCGTTCGCGTTTATCTCGAACTACTCCGGCCTGTCGTCGACGCTGGCGTTAGCGCTGGCCCACACCGGACACGCGTTCACCTTCTTCTCGCCGTTCCTCGGCTGGCTGGGGGTGTTCCTGACGGGTTCAGATACCTCGTCTAACGCCCTGTTTGCCGCCCTGCAGGCGACGGCTGCGCAGCAGATTGGCGTGTCGGACGTGCTGCTGGTCGCCGCGAACACCACCGGCGGCGTGACCGGCAAAATGATCTCCCCGCAGTCCATCGCCATTGCCTGCGCGGCGGTGGGACTGGTGGGAAAAGAGTCGGACCTGTTCCGCTTTACCGTGAAACACAGCCTGATATTCACCTGCATGGTGGGCGTGATCACCACCCTGCAGGCCTATGTCTTAACCTGGATGATCCCATGATAGTCATGCCCAGACGCCTGTCCGACGAGATTGCCTCTCGCGTGCGGGCGCTGATTGAAGAACAACAGCTGGAAGCGGGCATGAAATTGCCCGCCGAGCGCCAGCTTGCCGCCCAGCTTGGCGTATCGCGTAACTCATTGCGCGAGGCGCTGGCGACGCTGGTCAGCGAAGGCGTACTGGTGAGCCGTCGCGGCGGCGGCACCTTTGTGCGCTGGCAGCATGACGACTGGTCCGAGCAAAACATCGTTCAGCCGCTGAAGACGCTGCTGGAAAACGACCCGGACTACAGCTTCGACATTCTTGAAGCGCGTCACGCCATCGAAACCAGTACCGCATGGCACGCAGCGATGCGGGCAACCGAAGCCGACAAAGAGAAGCTCAAAGCCTGCTTCGAAGCCACGCTAAGCAGCGACCCGGACATCGCCTCCCAGGCGGACGTGCGTTTCCATCTGGCAATCGCCGAGGCGTCGCACAACGTGGTGCTGCTCCAGACCATGCGCGGGTTCTTCGACCTGCTGCAATCGTCCGTGAAGCAGAGCCGCCAGCGCATGTATCTGGTCCCGCCGGTCTTTGCCCAGCTGACCGAACAGCACGAGGCGGTGCTCAACGCCATTCTGGCCGGCGATGCCGAAGCCGCGCGCAAAGCGATGATGGCGCATCTCGGCTTCGTGCACACCACAATTAAACGATTTGATGAAGACCAGGCCCGACAGGCGCGTATTACCCGTCTGCCTGGCGACAGTGATATTTCCAGGGAGAACAAAGCATGATTATTTCAGCAGCCAGTGACTATCGCGCCGCGGCGCAGCGCATTTTGCCGCCGTTCCTGTTCCATTACATCGACGGTGGGGCGTATGCCGAATACACCCTGCGCCGCAACGTGGAGGATTTGTCAGAAGTGGCCCTGCGCCAGCGCGTGCTGAAGAATATGTCTGACCTGAGCCTTGAGACGAAACTGTTCAACGAAACGCTTTCCATGCCGGTAGCGCTCGCGCCCGTTGGCTTATGCGGCATGTACGCCCGCCGGGGTGAAGTGCAGGCCGCCGCCGCGGCAGATGCCAAAGGCATTCCGTTTACCCTCTCTACCGTGTCCGTCTGCCCGATTGAAGAGGTCGCCCCGACCATCAAGCGGCCGATGTGGTTCCAGCTGTACGTCCTGCGCGATCGCGGCTTTATGCGTAACGCGCTGGAGCGCGCTAAAGCGGCGGGCTGCTCCACGCTGGTCTTTACAGTCGATATGCCCACGCCCGGCGCGCGCTACCGCGATGCGCACTCCGGCATGAGCGGCCCGAATGCCGCCCTGCGCCGCTACTGGCAGGCGGTAACGCATCCACAGTGGGCGTGGGATGTGGGTCTGAACGGCCGACCGCACGATCTGGGGAACATCTCGGCCTACCTTGGCAAACCGACCGGGCTGGAGGATTACATCGGCTGGCTGGCGAACAATTTCGATCCGTCGATCTCGTGGAAAGACCTGGAGTGGATCCGTGAGTTCTGGGACGGCCCGATGGTGATCAAAGGGATCCTCGACCCGGAAGATGCCCGCGATGCGGTACGCTTTGGTGCAGACGGGATTGTGGTCTCTAACCACGGCGGACGCCAACTCGACGGCGTGCTCTCTTCTGCCCGCGCCCTGCCGGCCATTGCCGATGCGGTGAAAGGCGATATCGCGATACTGGCCGACAGCGGGATCCGCAACGGGCTGGACGTGGTGCGCATGATTGCCCTGGGCGCTGACAGCGTGCTGCTGGGCCGCGCGTACCTGTACGCGCTGGCCACCAGCGGCCAGGCGGGCGTGGCAAATCTGCTGAACCTGATCGAGAAAGAGATGAAGGTGGCGATGACCCTGACCGGCGCGAAGTCGATCAGTGAAATCAGCAAGGATTCGCTGGTGCAGGAGTTGAGTAAACTGCCAGCGGCGCTGGCTCCGCTGTCACATGGCGACGCGGCCTGATCCTCTCCCGTTACCCCACCTTTCCCATGCGTCCGATTCCCCCCTCGGGCGCTTTTTTTGTCGAAAATAACACCTACGTAACATTCTGGATAAGAAAATTTGACACATCCCTCCCGTTCGCAATTGTATAGACAAGCAAATACAAGAACACAAAAACAACATCACATCGGAGGGGAGCGTATGACCTATTCAGGTAAGGTGGATATTCAGCAGGTGATCGACGAGAGTCCTTTTTCAGGGTTTCACTGGCTTCTTATCGTGCTGGGCTTTCTGGTTCTGGCGATCGATGGTTTTGATACGGCAGCGATGGGCTACATCGCGCCTACGCTGTCGGCGGAGTGGGGAATACACAAACAGGATTTGGGGCCAGTGCTGAGTGCGGCACTGCTGGGGCTGTCGCTGGGAGCCCTTATTGCAGGTCCGGTATCGGACCGGATGGGACGCAAGCGCGTGCTGGTCTTCTCGTGCCTGTTCTTCGGCCTGGCGAGCCTGGGGACGGCCTGGGCGCAAAGTCTGAATACCCTGACGCTGTGGCGCTTTCTGACGGGTCTCGGGCTCGGTGCCGCGATGCCAAACGCCATCACGCTGATCTCAGAGTTTGCCCCCCAGCGCTGCCGCGCCATGGCGATTAATACCATGTACTGCGGCTTCCCTCTGGGCGCTGCGGGCGGCGGCGCGATCTCTTCCTGGCTTATTCCCCACCACGGCTGGCGAAGCGTGCTGCTGACTGGCGCGATTGCGCCGCTGATTTTGACCGTGCTGCTGGCGCTGCTGCTGCCGGAATCGGTGAAGTTTCTGGTGCAGCGTGGGAAAGACGTCGCGCAGGTTCGCCGCATTGCCAGCCGGTTCAGCCGCAGTACGCTGGAGAGCGTTACGGGCTTTTTCCTGGCGGAAGAGAAAGCCGCGTCTAAAAAAGGGAGCGTGGGGCAGCTGTTTTCCATGCCCTGGCTACCCGGCACCCTGATGCTGTGGGTGACTTATTTTATGGGGCTGGTGATTTACTACGTCCTGCTTAGCTGGATGCCGACGCTGATGCAGGGGATGGGTTATGCCCTGGCGGAATCCGCCTGGCTCACCTCGCTGTTTACCTTCGGCGGCACCGCAGGCATTCTGCTCGCGGGCTGGATGATGGACCGCTGGGAAGCGCACAAGGTGGTCGCAGGTGGTTTTGTGCTGACGATGGGCCTGATTCTTTTGCTTGGCCTTGAGCATAACCATATCGCCCTGTTTGGCGGGCTGATTTTCCTGATGGGGATCGCGATGAACGGCGCGCAGTCGGGCATGCAAACCCTGGCCGCCACCTTTTACCCTACCGAGTGCCGCGCGACGGGTATCGCCTGGATGCAGGGCATCGGCCGCTTTGGCGGCGTGGCGGGAACCATGACCAGCGCCCAGCTTCTTTCCATGCAGTGGCAGGCAGACAGTATTTTAATGATCCTCAGCGTGCCCGCCCTGCTGGCCGCGGCGGCAACCGTCTACAAAATGCTGTATAGCCGCTCGCAGGAACCCGGCGTCGCGTAGTTCCTCTCTTTTCTGCTATTCTGCCCCCGCAATTAAGGGGGCAGCATGCTTAACATCGTTTTATTCGAACCAGAAATTCCGCCGAACACCGGCAATATCATCCGCCTGTGCGCCAACACCGGTTTTCGTCTGCACATCATTGAGCCGATGGGCTTTACGTGGGACGACAAACGCCTGCGCCGCGCGGGGCTGGATTACCATGAATTTACCGCCGTGGTTCGCCATCACGATTACGCCGCGTTTCTGGAAGCAGAGAAGCCGCAGCGCATGTTCGCCCTGACCACCAAAGGCACGCCAGCGCACAGCGCCGTGAGCTATCAGGAGGGTGACTATCTGATGTTTGGCCCGGAAACCCGCGGCCTGCCGGCCACGATCCTGGATGCCCTGCCCGCTGAGCAGAAAATCCGTATTCCGATGATGCCGGACAGCCGCAGCATGAACCTGTCGAACGCGGTGTCGGTGGTGGTGTATGAGGCCTGGCGCCAGCTGGGTTACCCGGGCGCCATTCTCAGAAGTTAAATGCCGTCACCATACTCGAAGGTATGGTGAATGCCGTTGAAGTGCTGATCCATATCCATCGACGGCTTATCGCTGTCTGGCTTACCAACGATGCGCGCCGGTACGCCAGCGGCGGTGGTGTGCGGTGGCACGGGCTGGAGCACAACCGACCCCGCGCCAATCTTCGCGCCGCGCCCGACTTCGATATTGCCGAGGATTTTGGCGCCTGCGCCAATCATCACCCCTTCACGAATTTTCGGGTGGCGATCGCCGCTGGTTTTCCCGGTACCGCCCAGGGTAACGGATTGCAGGATCGACACGTCGTCTTCAATCACCGCCGTTTCCCCGACAACGATCCCGGTGGCGTGGTCGAGCATGATCCCGCGGCCAATCTTCGCCGCCGGGTGAATATCAACCTGAAACGTCACGGAAACCTGGTTTTGCAGGAAGATCGCCAGCGCGCGGCGGCCTTCATTCCACAGCCAGTGGCCAATGCGGTACGCCTGCAGCGCGTGGAAGCCTTTCAGGTACAGCAGCGGCGTGGAGTATTTATCGACCGCCGGGTCACGGGTGCGCACGGCCTGGATATCACAGGCGGCAGAGGCGATCATTTCCGGGTCGGCGGCGTAGGCCTCTTCCACTACCTCACGAATGGCGATAGCAGGCATGATGGAGGAAGCCAGCTTGTTGGCGAGCATATAGCTCAGGGCGCTGCCGAGGTTTTCGTGCTTGAGTAGCGTCGCGTGATAGAAACTGGCCAGCATAGGCTCACAGTCCGCCAAAGCGCGGGCTTCGGCTTTAATATTATTCCAGACGATATCCAGTTCTTCACACGGCATTGCTAACTCCAGACGATAGTTAATGACCAGCCAGTTCTGCGCTGGCTGGGTCATTCAGGTGACGATACTTCCCGGCTAATTGCTGCTGCGCTCGTCCTTGCGCGCACGACCTAATAGGGTCAATGCTGCCTCGCGCGCATTTTTTCCGCAATACAATACCTGATAAATTTCCTCGGTTATTGGCATTTCGACACCAAACCGGTGCGCCAATTCGCGGACTTCTTTGGTATTGCGGTAGCCTTCCACCACCTGTCCAATCTTCTCCTGCGCGCTTTTTACATCGCTGCCCTGTCCGAGCATCATGCCAAAGCGGCGGTTACGAGACTGGTTATCGGTACAGGTCAGCACCAGATCCCCCAGACCCGCCATCCCCATAAAGGTGGCCGGATCGGCACCCAGCGCTTCGCCCAGACGGGACATCTCGGTTAAGCCGCGGGTAATCAACGCCGTACGCGCGTTGGCGCCAAAGCCAATACCGTCAGACATCCCGGCCCCGATGGCAATCACGTTCTTCACCGCGCCGCCCAGCTGCACGCCGATAAAATCGGGGTTGCTGTAGACGCGGAAGCTCTTGCCACAGTGCAGCAATTGCTGGAGATCGTCGGAGAAGGCCTGATCGGTGGATGCCAGCGAGATCGCCGTCGGCAGGCCCGCAGCCAGCTCTTTGGCAAAGGTCGGCCCGGAGATGACCGCCAGCGGGATCTCATCCCCCAGCGCTTCGCGGGCAACGTCCTGCAGCAGACGTCCGGTTTCCGCTTCCAGCCCTTTGGTCGCCCAGACGATACGCGCATCCGGGCGCATCAGCGGCTTGATCTGATTCAGCACGTCGCCGAAGACATGGCTTGGCACCACAATCAAAATGTTGCGGCTGGCCGCCAGCGCGGTTGCAAGATCGCTTTCCAGGTGCAGGGTGTCAGGGAACGGAACGTCCGGGAGAAACGCCACATTGCAACGGTCGCGCTGCAGCGTGGCGATATGTTTTGGATCGTGGCCCCACAGGACCACGTCGTGACCATTTCTTGCCAGCGTGATGGCAAGAGCGGTGCCGTATGAGCCGGCACCGATCACAGTCATTGACGCATTAACAGTGCTCATCAGGCATCCTGATGTTGTTCGGCACCTTCGCCAGCCTGCTGCTGCAGATAGTTCATGAACAGCGCATCAAAGTTCACTGGCGCAAGGTTCAGTTGCGGGAATGTACCGCGAGAAACCAGGCTGGTGATGCATTCACGGGCATACGGGAACAGGATGTTCGGGCAGTATGCACCCAGGCAATGCGCCATCTGGTTGCCTTCGATGCCGCCGATGGAGAAGATACCGCCCTGCTGTACTTCGCACAGGAATGCAGTTTCTTCGCCCAGAGAGGCGGTCACGGTCACACGCAGTACGACTTCATACACGTCATCCGCCAGTTGGGTGGATGCGGTATCCAGATCAAGTTTAACCTCTGGCTGCCAGTCTTTCTGGAAAACGTGCGGCGCATTTGGCGCTTCGAAAGAGACATCCTTGGTGTAGATACGCTGGATCTGGAAAGTCATTTCGGTGTTGTTTTGTTCTGACATGGAAATACCCTTTTTAATTGTCCTAAAGTCTCTTAGCTCAGCAGCGGATCGAGTCCACCACGGGCGTCGAGCGCATACAAGTCATCACAGCCGCCAATGTGCTGCGCATCAATAAAAATCTGCGGAACCGTCGTACGACCACTACGTTGGATCATCTCTTCGCGTTTGATCGCGTCACCGTCGATCGGCAGTTCCTGGAACGTGACGCCTTTGCTGCTCAGCAGCGCTTTCGCACGGTGGCAGAACGGGCACGTCGCTTTGGTGTAGATCTCAATATTGGCCATGACTGAACTCCTTATTTACCGCGAACCAAAGGAAGATTTTCCCCGCTCCAGCCGGAAATCCCTTCTTTCAGTACCGTTACGTTTTCGAAGCCCGCTTTGTAAAGCGCGCTGGCAGATTCCTGCGCCTGCATACCGGTCGCATCCACAACGATAATGGGCTGGGCTTTGTGTTTCTCAAGCTCACCAACGTTGTTGGCTTTGATTTCAGCTGGCAACAGGTTGATTGCGCCGGCAATGTGACCTTTACGGAAATCGTCACGCTGACGCAGATCGACAACGACGGCATCTTCTTTGTTAATCAGACGCGTCGCTTCACCACGGGTGATAACCTTAATCTTAGACGTCAGGCTCTTAAATGTGGTGAACAGCACAGCAGCCAGCAGGCCAATCCACGCGATGCTCAGTACCGGATGGCGGCTAACGAATTGCATAATTTCTTGCATGGAGGGTAACTACTCCCGACTAAGTGATAAAAAAACCAGGACAGGAGTATACCTGTGCGTTCTGGCAAATACAGCCAGCGACCATAACCTAATCCATTTTCTGCGGCATGCCACCTAAAAAAATGCCTCAAAATGGTCCGGTCAGCATCTTGCCCCCGCGTTTTCTTTGATCTTCTGCGGCTATTTGATCGATTCAGCTGTAGTAAAATTACGCAAATTTTGACTCTTGAGCATGAGGTTGTTGCAATGTCGGTTTCTAAAAAACCTATGGTACTGGTGATTCTGGATGGCTATGGCTACCGTGAAGACAGCCAGGATAACGCTATTTTCAACGCAAAAACCCCGGTCATGGATGCACTGTGGGCAAAACGTCCGCATACCCTGATTGACGCATCCGGTCTGGAAGTGGGCCTGCCGGATCGCCAGATGGGCAACTCCGAAGTTGGCCACGTTAACCTCGGCGCGGGTCGTATCGTGTATCAGGATCTGACCCGTCTGGACGTCGAAATCAAAGAACGCACCTTCTTCGCTAACCCGGTTCTCTGCGGTGTGGTAGATAAAGCCGTTGCGGCAGGTAAAGCGGTGCACATCATGGGTCTGCTCTCCGCAGGCGGCGTGCACAGCCACGAAGATCACATCATGGCGATGGTTGAACTGGCCGCTGAACGCGGTGCGGAAAAAATCTACCTGCACGCCTTCCTGGACGGTCGCGACACGCCACCGCGCAGCGCAGAAGGGTCCCTGAAAGCTTTCGAAGACAAATTCGCTGCGCTGGGCAAAGGCCGCGTGGCCTCCATCATTGGCCGTTACTACGCTATGGACCGCGACAACCGCTGGGATCGCGTTGAACAGGCCTATGACCTGATGACTCTGGCAAAAGGGGAATTCCTGTTCCCGACTGCGGTTGAAGCGCTGGAAGCCGCTTACGCGCGTGATGAAAACGATGAATTCGTGAAAGCAAGCGTGATCCGCGCTGAAGGTCAGGCCGATGCCGCAATGGAAGATGGCGACGCGCTGATCTTCATGAACTTCCGCGCCTGTCTCTTATACACATCTGACGCTGCCGACGACGGA